>NZ_JARBCJ010000259.1:0-3472 GCF_028803055.1 Mumia sp. | reverse complement strand
TATCCCCAGTGTGGAGAACTACACCGTTGTAAGTACGGGGTGGTCGTCATTCCCACCGCGTCATTCCCGCGTTGTCATTCCCACTTCATCGCGAACCCGAAGGCCGCGACGATGAAGCCCATCCCGATCACGAGGTTCCAGCTCTCCAGATCCTTCATGACGGGGATGTCGTTGCCGGCGGTGTAGAACGCGACGATCCACACCAGCCCGATCACGGCGCACGCGATCATCAAGGGAGCGGCCCAGCGGTTGCCCAGCTTGACCGGCTTCACGGGCTTGCGGCGCACCTCCGAGGCCTCCGCCGCAGCCTCACGCTTCGCGGGGTTGCCCGAACGTGCTGGGGACTTGTTGGACTCGGCTTCAGACACTCAGCACACCTCGACAGGACGGGCACGGCCCCGGCAGGGGACGGCATCGGCAATTGGTTGTGTCGGCTAGCGTAGTCGGCGCACCTCGGGGTCGAGAAGGAGAGCACCCGTGACGGTCCAGGACGACGACGCGCAGACGCCGCGACGACGGCGTGATCCATGGCGGATCGCGGTCCCTGTGACGACCGCGCTCGCCGGGGCGCTCTTCGTGACCAGCGCCATCAGCTCCGAGGGTGGTGACCTCCGCAAGGAGGGCACGGATCTCCCGGCCCTCGTCGAGCAGCGCCGCGAGAGCGTCGCCGCGCAGCAGCAGGTCGTCGACGACCTGAGCACGCAGATCGAGACCCTCGCCGAGGACGTCGAGAACCGCGAGGTGACGACCGCTCGGCAGGAGGTGAAGGCCCTGCGTGGCCCTGCCGGCTTCACGGAGGTGAGCGGCCCCGGCCTCCGGGTCTCCTTGGAGGACGCGCCGCGTGAGGTCGACGAGCCAGGGCTCGACCCGAACCTCCTCGTCGTGCACCAGCAGGACATCCAGGCGTTCGTCAACGCCTTGTGGGAGGGCGGGGCGAGCGCCGTCACGCTGCAGGGCCAGCGCCTCATCTCCACCACGGGCATCAAGTGCGTCGGCAACACCGTCATCCTCAACGGCGT
This sequence comes from Mumia sp., assembly GCF_028803055.1. Classification (NCBI taxonomy): domain Bacteria; kingdom Bacillati; phylum Actinomycetota; class Actinomycetes; order Propionibacteriales; family Nocardioidaceae; genus Mumia; species Mumia sp. The sequence continues at coordinate 2,453 of NZ_JARBCJ010000259.1, read as the reverse complement.
CCCCTACTCACCGCCATACGTCATCGAGGCCGTCGGCGACGTCGGCGACCTGTACTCAGGGCTCGACCTCTCGGGCGCGGTGGAGGTCTACCGCGACTACGCCGACCGCTACCAGCTCGGTCTGTCGATCACCACCAAGGCCGAGATCGTCGCGCCCGCCTACGCCGGCACCGTCGACCTCCAGCACGCCACGCCCGTCGGTTAGCCCAGCTGCAGGGTGCGCCACGCCGTGACGACGACGATCGCCGCCCAGACCGCGCCGAAGGCGGCGTACTGGACGAGCGTCCGTCGAGCGCGGGGGGCGTATGCGAACGCCGCACCGAGGAGCAGACCGGTCACGAAACCGCCGAGGTGACCCTGCCAGCTGATGTTGGGCACCGCGAACGTGATCACCACGTTGATCCCGACGAGCACGAGCAGTCCACGGACGTCCTGGCCCTGCTTGTACATGATCACCAGCGCCATCCCGAACAGCGCGAAGATCGCTCCGGACGCGCCCAGTGTCGGCTGGTTGGGCGGGCTCAGCACGTAGACGAACACCGAGGCTGCCACGGCTGACGTGAGGTACGCGATGAGATAGCGCACCGTGCCGAGATAGCGCTCCAGGACGGGTCCGAACAGATACAACGCGTACATGTTGAACGCGATGTGCAGGATTCCTGCGTGCAGGAACGCCGAGGTCAGGAGCCGCCAGTAGGCACCGTCGTCGACTCCGCGCAGCGTCTCGATCGAGCCGTCGGAGAGCTGGTAGACGGCCGAGTCGCCGAGCATGACGCCCCAGGACCACAACGGGCTGTCACCCAGGCCACCGGTCGCCACCATCGCGACGTAGGCGAGGACGTTGATCCCGATCAGGGTCAGAGAGACCGTGCCCGGCTTGCCGGGGACCAGGCCACCGCCGGCCGTGCGCGCCTGACGCACCTGTGCCTGCCCCTCCCGCACGCAGCTGGGGCACTGGTAGCCGACCGAGGCGGGGCGCATGCAGTCCGGACAGATCGGCCGCCCGCAGCGCTGGCAGGCGATGTAGGTCTCGCGGTCGGGGTGCAGGTAGCACCGGGGCGGCACCTCGTGAGGTGCCGCCCCCGCGTCGTACGGGGATTCAGACATCGCGGTCTCGCCCCGGTGGAGGCGCTCAGCCCTCGCTGACGACGACCGACTCGATCACGACCGGCTCGACGGGACGGTCCATGCGACCGGTCTTCGTCGTGCCGATGGCGTCGACGACCGCCTTGCTCTCCTCGTCGGCGACCTCGCCGAAGATGGTGTGGCGACGGTTGAGGTGCGGGGTCGGCCCCGTGGTGATGAAGAACTGCGAGCCGTTGGTGCCCGGCCCGGCGTTGGCCATCGCCAACAGATAGGGACGGTCGAACTGGAGCTCGGGGTGGAACTCGTCCTCGAACTGGTAGCCCGGTCCGCCCGTGCCGGTGCCGAGGGGGTCACCGCCCTGGATCATGAAGCCGTCGATCACACGGTGGAAGGTCGTCCCGTCGTAGAACGGGTCGTTGCGCTCAGCGCCCGTCTCGGGGTCCCGCCACGTCTTCGTGCCGGTCGCGAGACCGACGAAGTTGTCCACGGTCTTGGGAGCGTGGTGGGGGAAGAGCCGGATGGTGATGTCACCACGGTTGGTCTTCAGCGTCACGGTCGACTGGTCAGCCACGATTGCCTCTCGTTCGGTGTTCGTGCACTGCCCATCCTCCCATGCGCCTCCCAACGCTCAGCCATCAGCGAGGTCACCGCGACCTCGGTACCGTGGTGCGCAAACAGACCGCTTTCCATGGAAGGCAGACAATGTTGCTGCGCAAGAAGAAGTCCAAGGGCGAGGTGCTCACCGAGAAGGTCGGCGATCTCTGGGAGAGTGCCTCCCAGACGGTCTCCGGCAAGGCGGACTCCCTCGCCAGCACCGTCGGGCCGAAGTTCGACGACGCTCGCCAGGCGGCGGCGCCCGTGGTCGCGAAGAAGGTCGCCGACACGCAGGATCGTGCTCGGGATGCCGCGGAGCTGTCCAAGCGCCAGGCCAGGAAGGCGAGGAAGCGCGCTGCGGAGCTCGCTGCGCTCGGAGCGGCGGCCGCTGCGGCCAAGGCCAAGTCTCAGGCCGACGCTGATGCCGACGCCGAGGCCGAGGCGGCGAAGCCCAAGAAGAAGCACCGCATCCGCAGGTTCGTCTTCGTCGCCGCCGTCGGCGGGGCGATCGCGTTCGCGGTCAAGAAGCTGACCTCGGCGCCGTCGGGTGGCAGCTACACGCCGCCGCCCCCGCCGCCGGAGCCGATCCGTCCGAACCACCAGACGGCGACTCCGCCCAGCCCGTCGGCGGCCCAGCCGCCCGAGGGACTGGACGACGACGCCCTCGGCTACCCGGGCGCCGGTCCGGGTGCCGGTCAGGGACCGACGTCCGACAAGATCTGAGAGTGCCTCTCACTCTCACGCGTGAACCGAGCGGCGCCGCGATCCTCTCG
>NZ_JARBCJ010000258.1:0-3509 GCF_028803055.1 Mumia sp. | reverse complement strand
CCCTAAACCCCCCGGGTTTTTCCCGCGCCCCCCCCCCCCCCCACCCCCGCCAACGCCCCCCCAATCTTCTTCTCAACCATTGGGGTGGCCCGGCCTGTCCTCGCCCCGCGGCCCCCCCGCCGATCAGACTGACGTCAGCGCTCGCAGGCGACGCCGTCCTTGTCCCTGTCCCTCTTGGCATTTAGGCGGTAGACCCTGGCGAACACCTCGGCGCCATCGCTGTGCTTGCGAGCCGCAGACGCCGAGCGGGCGACCCCGCGCGGGTAGTCCTTAGCAAGTGCTGAGCATCGCGAGTACGCCTTGACGGGCTTCTTCACCTTGAAGGAGCGGGCAGCGTTCGAGCCGAACCCGACACGGTTGCGGGCCTTCACATAGACCCGATCCTTGCCGTTGTGGAGCAGGCGGCGGGGAACCTTGAACGAGCGCCGCGATGCCGCGACGTTCTTGGTGTACAGCGTCTTGCTGCCCTTCCTCACCATGATCTGGTAGCCCTGGATACCCGCGCCACCGTTGCTCGACGGAGCCGCCCACGAGACCTTCCGCTTCTTTGCGTCGACCTGACTGGAAACCTTCAGCGACCGCGGCGCGCCGGGCTTCTTCGCGGTCGGGGCCGGCGCGGCCTGACGGTTAACGGCGAAGAAGTTGTAGTCGCCCTCGGTGTAATAGTCGTCGCTCTCAGGGAGGTACTCCGCGTAACCCCAGAGCACTGTCCAGGTGCCCGTTACCGCCGATGCCGAGAAGGTCAGCGGGATCGACCCCGATGGCGCGTCACCGTAGAGGCTGCTCACCTCCCCAGTCGACACGAGGTTGTCGTTACCGTCGTAGACCTCGTAGGACAACAGCCAGTCATTGTCAGGCGCGACCCAGTAGGTGGCACTGCGGGTCACACTCCCCGAGCGCGGAAGCGTGAAGTTGCCCAGGCTGACGTCGGAGTACAGCGCCGTCCCGGCCACGCCACTCGCCACGAGGTCTCCGGAAGGCTTCACGAACGCCTTCTTTGCCTCACGGCCGAGCTCGCTGGTGTCCGTTGCATTCGCGGTTCCGGCCAGGCCCACCATCAAGGCGAGGGCTGCCAAGAGGGCGACGGGTATCTTGAACAAGGGTCTCACTCCTGTTGTTGGGTCCCCCTTTGTATCGCCCGTACGGGTCAGCCGTGGGCAGAGTTCATGACCTCATCCGAGCGAGTCGGCATGCAAGACGAGTAGGGACCGAGAGTTGGGCCGACGAGTCGACTGCCAAAATGTGCTCGCGTGGCGAGATCGATGTTCCACATCGACGCGGGCGCCCGCAAACGTGCGGTGTTCAGCGACGCGCTGATGCCGCGACCAGTGCTTCCTTGCCATCGGGCGCGTCTTGTCGCCGCAATCGACCTTGCGCACCGGAGCGTGCGACGCGCCGCAGACACGGAACCTCCGGCTCATGCTCAACCGATCGAGCATCACCGGTTCGGGGTTGGAGTCCTTGACGGCGCACCACCCACGAAGGCCAGGCATCACGATGATGCCTGGCCTTCGTCGTACGCCCCCGCTGGTCGAGCGATCCCGTCCCGCCGCTGGCACGACGGGACTGCTCATGGCTCACGCGTGCTGCTGGGCGCGAGCCGTTCCACGGTCCGGGGTGGTCGCCGACGATGCCGTGCGGGGCCAGGTCCAGGCCAACCGGACGATGAGGGCGAGAAGAATCAGCTCCAGGACGACGCCAAGGCCGAAGAAGTACAGCCAGGACTCGCCTGCCACGTTGAACGCCGTGACGGGGACGTAGACCGCGGCCACGACGAGGTTCGCGATACGGTTCGCCCGGGCCGGCAGCGTCGTCGACAGCACGACCATGAAGATCGGGAAGGCCATGAGGGTCAGCGCCGCGGTCGAAAAGGTCTGAGAGAGGTCGAACTCGAAGACCCTGCCGTCAAGGATGTCGTCGACGACGCCGGGCGTGAAGAAGTTCAGAATGTCCACGTAGGCGTACAGGAACATGAGGCTTGTCCACGCTGCGGCGAGCTTGACTCTCACCGGGATCGGCTGGTCTTCCAGCGCCGCGGTGGTGGGTTGACGCTTTCTCATCATGGGCTCCGTTGGTGTGGTGCGGATCGGTAGGTCCACGCTCGCTGAGCCCGGCGGCGGGCGCCTCGGTCCGGAGGCCGGAGTTCACCTGGCCGATGGCATGGTCTCTCGCTCGTACTTTCGGCGGGTACGCCGAGGCGCGCGGATCCCTAGGCTGGGCCCGTGGTCACTGTCCGGCGCTCCCTCTGGCACGAGCCGCGGCCTGCTGACGCCCCACCCGTCGGTCGTCTCGACTGGCTGCTGGTGGGAGTGTTCGCGGCCGCGGCCGTGGTCGAGGGCATCGTCTGGCCGGGCTTGACCTGGCGACCCGTTGTCACGGTGCTCGCCCTGGCGCTGATTCCTGCCCTGCTCTGGCGGCGGGACCGCCCTCTGACAGCCGCCCTGGTCGGGTGGAGCGTCGCCGGGCTGCTCTCGGTCCTCCAGCTGACTGCGCACGCCGGGGACCTCGGCCTCTACTCCATGATGGCCGTGCTGATCCTGCTCTACTCCCTGGTGCGGTGGGGCTCGGGACGGGAGATTGTCCTGGGGACGGCGTTCGTGACCTTCGTCGTCGCGCTGGGGATGTACGCATCCTCCGTCGGCTGGGCCGACGTTTTCGGCGGAAGCGTCCTCGTGCTGTTGTTCGTCGCCCTCGCGGCGGTGTTCCGCTACCGCGCAGACCTCTGGCATCGCCAACAGCGCGAGATCCGCAATCAGGAGCGGGTGGCATTGGCGCGCGAGCTGCACGACATCGTGGCCCACCACGTCTCGGCCATCGCGGTGCAGGCGCAGGCCGGTGGCGTGGTCGCCGGCATCCAGCCGGAGAAGGCTGCCGAGATCCTGGCCGCGATCGAGTCCGAAGCGTCGTCGACCCTTGCGGAGATGAGATCCATGGTGCGGGTGCTGCGTGAGGAGGAAGCGGTCACCTACTCACCGCCGAGGGGTGTCGCGGACCTGCCTGCGCTGGCGCGCGCCGACGCGACACCCACCGTCGAAGTCTCGCTGGACGGTTCGTCAACCCGGCTGGCACGCCCCGTGGACGCTGCGCTCTACCGGCTTGCGCAGGAGTCACTGACCAACGCCGTACGGCACGCGCGGAGCGCGACCCGCGTCGGGATCGACGTACGCCGGGAGGGTGACGCCGTCAGGCTGCGTGTCAGCGACGATGGACAGATCGAGCCGGGACCAGCCCCGGAGCCTGGGTTCGGCCTGCTGGGCATGGCCGAACGCGCCCAGCTCCTCGGCGGATCGCTCTCCGCGGGGCCGGGGCCGGAGGGTGGCTGGGTGGTCGAGGCCGTGCTGCCGGCGGAGCCGCTGGCATGAGCATCCGCGTTGTCGTCGCCGACGACCAGGACTTGGTCCGGACCGGGCTGGTGATGATCCTCGGCGCGCAACCCGATCTCGAGGTCGTGGGGGAAGCGGCAGACGGGCTCGAAGCGCTCGACCTGGCGACCCGGCTGCGACCCGATG
>NZ_JARBCJ010000257.1:0-3530 GCF_028803055.1 Mumia sp. | reverse complement strand
CCCTGCTCGCCGTCGCGTTCGCCATCTTCGGCGGAACCGCGCTCATCTCGGCCGGCGCCGTGCTCACCGAGACGAGCCTCAGTGCGCAGGCACCGCCTGAGCGCCTCGCCGGCGCCGCGGTGCTGGTCTCGGCCCCCCAGCAGGTCGAGGTCGTCGAGGACTTCGACGTACGGCTGACCGAACGCGCCCCCGTTCCCACCGCCCTCGCCGGCCGGATCGCCGACGTCCCGGGGGTAGCAGCCGCGGCCGCCGACGTGACGTTCCCGGTCTCGCTCACCGCTCCCGGCAGCGACCGCACCGTGACCGACGACGCCCACAGCTGGGCGGTTGCCGCCCTGGGCGATCCGGCACTCCGTGGGACCGCTCCGCGCACGACCGGCGACGTCGTGGTCAACGAAGAGGCCGCCGAGTCGGCCGGGCTCGCCGTCGGTGACCGTCTCGACCTGACCGTCGGCGACGCGCACCGGAGCGTACGAATCACCGGCCTCGTCGACTCCCCCGGAGCCGTCCACCTGGCGCCGGTGGACGCGGCGGCGTTGGCTCCTCTGCCCGACGGTGTCAGCGACCTCATCGCGGTCGGGTTGAGCGAGGACGCGGACACCGCCGAGGTCGCCGCCGACATCGAGGACGCCGTCGGCGGTGACTACACCGTGACGACAGGCGACGCCCGAGGCGCGGTGGAGTCGCTCGCGATCGGCAACGCCCGGGGCGAGCTGCTGGAGCTGGCCGCCTCGCTGGCCGGGATCCTTCTGCTGCTGGTCGGCTTCATCACCGCGGGCGCCCTGGCGATCTCGGTGGCCAACCAACGCCGCGAGCTCGCGTTGCTGCGTGCGGTGGGAGCGACCCCGCGCCAGATCAGGAGTCTGGTCGCCAGGCAGGCGAGCCTGGCAGCGCTGGTCGGGCTGGCGCCCGGTGTGGCACTCGGCTACGTCCTCGCCGGGTGGTTCTGCGACGAGCTGGCCCGGGCCGGCGTCGTCTCCACGGCGCTGCCGGTCGCGTACACGCCGATCGCCGGCCTCACCGTGGCCGCGCTGACCCTGCTGGTCGTCCAGTGCGCCGCCCGCCTCGCTGTCTGGCGGGCGTCGCGACGCCCGGCCACGGAGGCGATGGGAGACGCCCAGGTCGAGCCTCGCCGCCCGTCGCGGATCCGGACCGCGACCGGACTGACGCTCATCGCCGCGTCCCTTGCCCCGGCGTTCCTCGCCCTGGTGATACCCGGGGAGGAGGCCTTCTTGTCCGCGGTCAGCGGGACCCTGCTCGGCATCGTGGGGCTCGCCGTCGCCGGGCCGGCACTCGCGCGCACGATCACCGGCCGGCTGGCGCGGCGCAGCGACGGCCGAACCAGCGCAACCGGCTGGCTGGCGCTCAACAACACCCACGCCTACGCACTGCGGACCGCCGGGTCGGTGAGCGTGCTGGCCCTCGCGATCGGCCTCACGCTCACGCAGGTGTACGCCCAGTCGACCCTGGAGGACGTGACCCGCGCCGAGCAGTCGGCGGGCATGATCGCCGATATGCGGATCAGCGGTCCGCTCACGGCGGGCGACGTCACCACTCTCGCCGCGACCCCCGGGGTCGACGCCGCGGTGCCTCTCGTCTCGACCACCGTGCTGCGTACGAGCAGGACGCTCGGTGATGCGACGGCGGAGCGATACCCCGCGCTGGGCGTCGGACCCGAGGCACCACACGTGCTGGACCTCGACGTCGCTGCCGGTGACCTGGCTGATCTGCGCGGCGACAGCATCGCCCTGGACGTCAACGCCGCACGACGATGGGGCGTCGGTGTGGGCGACCGGACAGAGCTGCGCCTCGGCAACGGCGTGGCCGTGAATCCCCTCGTCGTGGCCACGTATCGCCGAGGCTTCGGGTTCGGCGGCGTGATCGCCTCGACCGACCTGCTGACGTCCCACGGCCTGGCACGGTCGCTCGACACCGTGCTCGTCGACGGCGACAGCGCTGCCGTCACCGCGTGGGCCGAGGACCACCCCGCCCACGCGGTGGCCTCCGGGTCGTCCCTGAACGGGGCGTCGGACGTGGACCGCTGGATCAGCCTGATCGTCCTGGTGCCGATGCTCGGCTACGTGCTGGTCGCGGTCGGCAACAGCCTGCGCACCGCCACGGGACGACGACGTGAGGAGCTCGCCCTGCTCCGGATGGTCGGCGCCACACCACGGCAGATCAGGGCGATGGTGACCCGCGAGGCAGCGCTGATCTCGGCGTTGGCGATCACCGCGGGCCTGATCTTGTCGGTGCTCCCGATGTCCGTGCTCGCCCTGGGAGTGGTGGGCCGACCCTGGCCGCAGGGCCCACTGTGGCTGATCCCGGCGGTCAGCATCGTCGTGGCGCTCATCGCGACGGGCTCGATGCGTGCCGCCACGCGACGGATCCTGCAGCGACCGGTCATGGGGTGACGATGTCGCGAGACTCCGACCAGGCCTCGAAGCCACCGACGAGGTCGGCGACGTCGCGGAGCCCGAGCCGGGTGAGCGTGTACGCCGCCAGGCTCGACCCATACCCCTCGTTGCACACCAGCACGATGCGACGACCCGGATCGTCGTGGCCGACCAGCCGGTGCGGACTGGTCGGGTCGAGCCGCCACTCGAGGACGTTGCGGTCGATCACCACAGCGCCCGGCAGCGGGCCGTCGGTGCTTCGCTGCTCGCTCGGCCGGATGTCGACGACGAGTGCGCCAGCGGCCGCCTCTCGCTCGAGATCCGCGGGCTGCACCCGGTCGATGTGTCGGCGGCAGTCTGTCAGCAGCCGATCGACGGCAGAAACCTGAAGGTCGCTCACCAGACCATTCTCACCGCGGTGTCCATGGCGGCACCTCCTGTTCGTCAAGAGGCAAAGACGAGCAAGGAGACCACCATGTACATCTACATCCCGACGACGCCGGAGACCTACCCGGAGATGGTTCTCGACGAGGCACACCGCCGTGTCGCCCGCCTCGAGCGTGAGCGGGCGCGGCGTGCCGAGCGGCGCGCCCGCCGCCGGCGCCGACTCAAGTCGTTGCGGAGCTGGCGGCGCGCGGACTACGCTCCGCCGCAGGAGGATCGATGAAGTACCTCATGTTCATCTGTGGTGACGAGAACCTCGACCTCTCGCCGGAGGAGACCGCAGCGATCAACACCGCGACCGAAGCCTGGGTCCGAGAAGCGACCGAGCGCGGCGTACGCCTCGAGGGCAACCGTCTGGCCCGTACGGAGACGGCCACCAGCGTCCGTTCCCGTGACGGTGAGCTGCTCGTGACGGACGGACCCTTCGCCGAGACGAGGGAGCAGGTCGGCGGGTACGACGTGCTGGAGTGCGCCGATCTCGACGAGGCGCTCGCGGTCGCCGCCTCGCACCCGGTCGCGACGATCGGCACGATCGAGCTTCGGCCGTTCTGGGGCCCGTGACCGTCGACGCAGCCCTCACGCAGGCGTTCCGCTCGGGGTGGGCGCGGATCGTCGCGACGCTCATCCGGACCACCGGCGACTGGGACCTGGCCGAGGAGTGCACGCAGGACGCGTTCGCGCGGGCGACGGAGG
>NZ_JARBCJ010000256.1:0-3542 GCF_028803055.1 Mumia sp. | reverse complement strand
GGGGCGGGCGCGTCGACCCCCGGACGATCCGCCGGATGGTCCACTCCCGCCTCGCCGACGTCGACGACGCCCCCGACCTCGGCCCGCACGGACTCCGCCACACCGCCGCCACGCACCTTCTGGAGGGCGGCGCCGACCTGCGCAGCGTCCAAGAGCTCCTCGGCCACGCGTCGCTCGCGACCACCCAGCTCTACACCCACGTGAGCTCCGAGCGGCTGCGCAGCGCCTACGCCCAGGCACACCCGCGGGCCTGACCAGCAGTGCGAGAGACTCTTCCCGCGTCGGGCGGGGCAGCCGCGACGAAGTAGGCTGCCTGTGGAGCGCCTTCCTACCGGCGGACCATCAGCACCTGGTGCGTCCCCTCCCGCGCCGCGCGCGGGCTCGTAGGACTAGACCCCCCAGCACGCCGAACCATCCTGGGAAGCGGGATGGTCGAACGCAGGAATGGAGCCTCGGAGTTGGACTCGAAGGTCATCTACACCCACACGGACGAAGCGCCGCTGCTCGCGACGTACTCGTTCCTCCCGATCATCCAGGCCTACGCGGCCAAGGCGGGCGTCACGGTGGAGAGCCGCGACATCTCCCTCGCCGGGCGGATCCTCGCGCAGTTCCCCGACCGCCTCCCGCCCGAGCAGCAGGTCGGTGACGCCCTCGTCGAGCTCGGCGACCTCGCGAAGCGGCCCGAGGCCAACATCATCAAGCTCCCCAACATCAGTGCGTCGGTTCCTCAGCTGAAGGCCGCCATCACCGAGCTGCAGGGCCAGGGGTACGCGATCCCCGACTACCCCGACGATCCGTCGACCGACGAGGCCCGCGACGTGCGCGCCCGTTATGACAAGGTCAAGGGCAGTGCCGTCAACCCGGTGCTCCGCGAGGGCAACTCCGACCGCCGGGCGCCGGCGTCGGTCAAGCAGTACGCCCGCCAGCACCCGCACTCGATGGGTGCGTGGAGTGCCGACTCCAAGACCAACGTCGCACACATGGACTCGGGCGACTTCCGGTCCAACGAGAAGTCCGCCGTGATCGACAAGGACGGCTCGCTGCGGATCGAGCTGGTCGCCGAGGACGGCTCGACCACCGTGCTGCGCGAGTCGGTGCCGGTGCTCGCCGGCGAGGTCGTCGATGCGACCGCCATGGACGTCGCCGCACTGCGTGAGTTCCTGACCGCGCAGATTGCGCGGGCGAAGGCGGAGGGCGTCCTGTTCTCCGTCCACCTCAAGGCCACGATGATGAAGGTCTCCGACCCGATCATCTTCGGGCACGTCGTGCAGGCGTTCTTCCCCGAGCTGTTCGCCGAGCACGGCGAGGCGCTCGCCGCGGCCGGCCTGAGCCCCAACAACGGTCTCGGCAGCATCGTCTCCGGTCTCGGGACGCTCCCGGCCGACAGCCGCGATGCCGTGCAGGCCGCGATCGAGCAGGGGATCGCGGACGGTCCCGCGCTCGCGATGGTCGACTCCGACAAGGGGATCACCAACCTGCACGTCCCGAGCGACGTCATCGTCGACGCGTCCATGCCCGCGATGATCCGTACCTCGGGTCACATGTGGGGACCGGACGGCGTCGAGGCCGACACGCTGGCGGTCATCCCCGACAGCAGCTATGCCGGCATCTACCAGGTCGTCCTCGACGACTGCCGGGCTCACGGCGCGTACGACCCGACGACGATGGGCTCCGTACCCAACGTCGGCCTCATGGCGCAGGCAGCAGAGGAGTACGGCAGCCACGACAAGACGTTCGAGATCCCCGCTGCCGGCACGGTCCGCGTGACCGACCAGGACGGCTCGGTCGTCTTCGAGCACCCGGTCTCCCAGGGCGACATCTGGCGCATGTGCCAGACCAAGGACGTCCCGATCCGCGACTGGGTCAAGCTCGCCGTGACGCGGGCCCGGGCCACCGGCGCCCCTGCGGTCTTCTGGCTCGACGAGTCGCGGGCGCACGACCGCAACCTCATCGAGAAGGTGACGACCTATCTCGCCGACCACGACACCGACGGTCTCCAGATCGAGATCATGTCCCCGGTCGACGCGACGGCGTTCTCGCTGGAGCGCATCCGCAAGGGCGAGGACACCATCTCGGTCACGGGCAACGTCCTCCGCGACTACCTGACCGACCTGTTCCCGATCCTGGAGCTGGGGACGAGCGCCAAGATGCTCTCGGTGGTGCCGCTCATCAACGGAGGTGGTCTCTTCGAGACCGGCGCCGGCGGCTCGGCGCCCAAGCACGTGCAGCAGCTCATCAAGGAGAACTACCTTCGGTGGGACAGTCTCGGCGAGTTCCTCGCCCTGGCCGTCAGCCTGGAGCACCTCGCCCAGGTCACCGACAACCCGAAGGCTCAGGTTCTCGCCGACACGCTCGACCGAGCGACCGGCACCTTCCTCAACGAGAACAAGTCGCCCAGCCGCCGCGTCGGCGGGATCGACAACCGTGGAAGCCACTTCTATCTCGCGCTCTACTGGGCGCAGGAGCTGGCCTCTCAGACCGAGGACGCCGAGCTCGCGGCGGCGTTCGCGTCGTTGGCAGAGCAGCTCGCTGCCAACGAGCAGGCGATCACCGAGGAGCTCATCGGGGTCCAGGGCTCGCCCGTGGACATCGGCGGCTACTTCCGCCCCGATGACGCACTCGCGTCGTCGGTCATGCGGCCCTCGAAGACCCTGAACGACGCGCTGGCGGCACTCGGCTGACAGGCCGCCGCTGACGATGAGACCCGCCGGGTGCGCACCCGGCGGGTCTCGTCGTCTACAGCACGGAGGTCGGATCCACCGGGTGTCCCTCGTCGACGACCATGACGTGAAGGTGGCAACCGGTCGAGAAGCCGGTGGACCCGACCGACCCCACGACGGTGCCTGCCTCGACCGACGTGCCGGCGGCTGTGCCCGGCCGGATCAGATGGTTGTAAGTGGTCGACAGCCCGCCGCCGTGCTCGACCACCACTCGGTTGCCGTACGCGGGGTCGTACCCCGAGCCGACCACGCGTCCCGCCGCCGCCGACCGGACCGGCGTCCCGCACGGGACCGCGAAGTCCGTGCCGTCGTGCAGTCGGAGCTCTCCGGTGACCGGGTGCACGCGCATCCCGAACGGGGAGCTGATCGGACCGTCTACCGGATGGACCAGCCCTCCCGGGGTGCCACGTCCCAGTGCCGGGGTCGGCGGCGGCACCGGTGGCGGTCCGTACGGCGTCACGAGCCGCACCGCAGCCGCACGGCCGAGGAGCGCGAGCGGATCGGCGTACGCGCGCCCGTGACGACGACCGAGGTGCAGGCAGGCGACGGGAAAGCAGGGTCCGCCCGCGAGGAGGACCCTTCCGAGGACGGCGCCGCGAGCGACGCGGTCGCCCTTCACGACGTCGGCGCCGACCGGTTGGTACGTCGAGCGCACGCCGCCGTGGTCGACGCTGACCACCTCGACGCCGGCGACCCGGCCGGCGAACGCCACCACCCCGCCGTCCACCGCCCGGACGATCGCGCCCGGCGCCGCAGCCAGGTCGACCCCGCGGTGACCGGCGGCGTACGGGCCGGTGGGGGCCTCGTAGGCGCGGACGATCG
>NZ_JARBCJ010000255.1:0-3571 GCF_028803055.1 Mumia sp. | reverse complement strand
GGTCGTACGGGGTGCTCATTGTGCCGTCACCAGCTCGATGAACCGCTCGCGCTGTGCACGCCGCTCCGCTGCGGTCTGCGCGGCCAGGTCGTGATCACCCGCGCTCTGGAGCAAGCCCTTGGTGGCGCTGACGGCGTGGTGCGGCGCCGCCGTCAGCGCGGCGGCCAGCTCGGCCACGCGGGCGTCCAGCCCCTCGACCGGGACGATCTCCTGCCCGATCCCGAGCGCGTACGCCTCCTGGGCGGAGACCCACCGTGCGGTTGCGCAGATCTCGAGCGCACGGGCGTAGCCGACGGCGTCCACCAGCGGCTTGGTGCCGGTGAGATCGGGCACCAGGCCGAGCGCGGGCTCCTTCATGCACAGCTGCGCGTCGTCGGCCAGCACCCTCAGGTCGCAGGCGAGCGCCAGCTGGAAGCCGGCACCGACGGCATGTCCCTGCACCGCGGCGATGGAGATGAAGCGCGGGTCCCGGAGCCAGGTGAAGCCCTCCTGGTAGGTCGCGATCGTCGCGTCGAACTCCTCCGCGGTTGCGGCGGCGAGCTGAGGGAAGGACGCCTCGCCCTCGATGCCGCTCGGCGACAGCATGGCCCGGTCGAGGCCGGCCGAGAACGAGGCGCCCGCGCCGCGCAGCACCACGACACGGACGTCGGGCTCCACGGCGGCACCGACTGCCGCCAGCCCGCGCCACATGGCCGGAGTCTGCGCGTTGCGGACGTCAGGACGGTTCAAGGTGACCGTGAGGACGGCGCCGTCGACGGCAAGCTCGAGGCCCGCCTCGGCCAGGGTCTCAGGAGAGGGATACGTCATGGGGCGAGGCTATCCCCCGCCCTGGTCGCCGCTCAGGCGAGGCTGATGAGCTCCTGGTAGTCGGCGGTCCAGAGATCCTCGACACCGTCGGGGAGGATGAGCACCCGGTCGGGCTGGAGCGCCTCGACCGCGCCCTCGTCGTGGGTGACGAGCACGATGGCGCCCTCGTACGAGCGGATCGCCCCGAGCACCTCCTCGCGTGACGCGGGGTCCAGGTTGTTGGTGGGCTCGTCGAGCAGGAGCACGTTGGCCTGGGAGACGATCAGGGTCGCGAGTGCGAGCCGGGTCTTCTCGCCGCCCGAGAGGACCTTCGCCGGCTTGTGCGCGTCGTCACCGCTGAAGAGGAACGCTCCGAGCACGCTGCGTGCCTGGGTGTCGGTCAGGTTCGGGGCCGACGACTGCATGTTCTCCAGGACGCTCCGATCGAGGTCCAGGGTCTCGTGCTCCTGGGCGTAGTAGCCCATCTTCAGTCCGTGACCCGGACGGATCTCACCGGTGTCCGGAGTGTCGAGACCACCGAGGATCCGTAGCAGCGTCGTCTTGCCGGCACCGTTGAGCCCGAGGATGACCACGCGGCTCCCCCGGTCGATCGCGAGGTCGACGTCGGTGAAGATCTCCAGCGAGCCGTACGACTTCGAAAGGCCCTCGGCCATCAGCGGCGTCTTGCCGACGGGCGCCGGGGTCGGGAAGTCGATCTTGGCGACCCGGTCGGACGCGCGCTCGCCCTCGAGGCCGGCGAGCATCTTCTCGGCGCGGCGCGCCATGTTCTGCGCGGCGGTCGCCTTCGTCGCCTTCGCCCGCATCTTGTCGGCCTGTGCCATCAGGGTCGTGGCCTTGCGTTCTGCGTTGGAGCGCTCGCGCTTGCGACGCCGCTCGTCGGTCTCGCGCTGCTCGAGATACTTGCGCCAGCCCATGTTGTAGACGTCGATCTCGGCACGGTTGGCGTCGAGGTGCAGCACCTTGTTGACGACGTCCTGCAAGAGCACCACGTCGTGGCTGATGACGACCACACCGCCCTTGTACGACATCAGGAACGAGCGCAGCCACCCGATCGAGTCGGCGTCGAGGTGGTTGGTCGGCTCATCGAGAAGGAGCGTGTCGGCACCCAGGAAGAGGATGCGCGCGAGCTCGATACGGCGACGCTGGCCGCCCGACAGAGTCTTCAGCGGCTGGTCGAGGACCCGGTCGGGGAGCCCGAGGCTCGCGGCGATGGTGGCCGCCTCCGACGCCGCGGCGTAGCCACCGCCGGCGTGCAGCTCGGCATCGGCACGCGAGTAGCGGTTCATCGCGCGGTCGCGCACCGCGTCGTCCTCGGAGCCCATGTCGATCTCCGACCGGCGCAACGTTCGATAGACCTCGTCGAGACCGCGAGCCGACAGGATCCGGTCGCGTGCACTCTGCTCGGGGTCTCCCGTGCGGGGGTCCTGCGGGAGGTAGCCGATCGTGCCTCGTCGGGTGATCGTCCCCGCGGTCGGGTCGCCGCCCTCACCGGCGAGGACCTTGGTCAGCGTCGTCTTGCCGGCGCCGTTGCGTCCGACCAGACCGACCTTGTCTCCATCGGTCACCTGGAACGTCGCACCCGCCATGAGGACCCGGGCACCCACGCGCAGCTCGAGGTCGTGGACGCTGATCATGGCGGAGCTGCTCCTGGGAGTGGAAGAAGGTGAGGGGGAGGGCACCGACGCCCTCGGAGCCGAGAACCCGGCCACCGACCAGTGTACGGAGTGGTGTCAGTCCGCCACGACGACGGACTCGACCACGACCGGCTCGACGGGCAGGTCCGACTCGGTCGGAACCGCGGCGATCTCGTCGACGACCGCCTTGCTCGCGTCGTCGGCGACCTCGCCGAAGATCGTGTGCCTGCCATCGAGGTGGGGGGTCGGCACCGTGGTGATGAAGAACTGCGAACCGTTGGTGCCGGGGCCTGCGTTGGCCATCGCCAGCAGGTACGGGCGGTCGAAGGTGAGGTCGTCGACGATCTCGTCCTTGAACTCGTATCCGGGCCCGCCCGTGCCCGTACCGAGCGGGTCGCCGCCCTGGATCATGAATCCCGGGATCACCCGGTGGAAGATGGTGCCGTCGTACAACGGCTCGCCCGTCTTCTCGTCCCCCGACTCCGGGTCGGTCCACGCCTTCTCACCGGTCGCGAGCCCGACGAAGTTCGAGACGGTCGTGGGCGTCTTGTCGGCGAACAGCGTCACGGTGATGTCGCCGCGGTTGGTCTTGATCGTCGCCTGATCCGCCGAGAAGGAGACGTCGGCGTCATCGGCCTTCTCATCGGTTCCGCAGCCGGCGAGGAGGACCACGGTGAGGGCAGCGACGATCCACGGACGAAGACGCACGACGAAGACTCCTGGTGTGACGAACGACGAGACGGGAGACGAGACGGACGTCAGGCTACGCCACGGCGATAGCCCGGCAGAATCTCGTCGACGAGCGCCTCCGTTCGTGACGTCACGCCGAGGGGTGAGCCGTGGGCGGCGACCGCCGCGTACATCTGGTCGGCCACGACCATCGCGTCGTGGCGACCGCTGAACCGCAGGGCGAGCCGCATCGCTGCGCACCACAACGCCTCGCTGGCCGGGAGTGCGGCGAGCCCTGCGAGGAGCGCGTCTCGCGCACCGTCGGGATCGTCGGCGTTGCTGCACTCGGTGGCCAGCGCTGCGGACGTCATCTCGACGGCGAGGGCGACGTCGTCCTCGATGCTCAGGTGGGCCAGCCAGGCGTAGCGGCCTTGGGGGACGTCGTCGAAGGCGGCGCCGCG
>NZ_JARBCJ010000254.1:0-3661 GCF_028803055.1 Mumia sp. | reverse complement strand
CATGCCCGATCGAGATCCGCGCCGCGGTGACGGCGACGACTTCGACTGGCTCTACGGCCCTGGCGACGACGCCACGCGGGTCGTCGGAGGCCCGTCGTCGCAACCGTACGGTGGCCCGCCGTACGGTCCTCCGCACCAGCAGCCGCACCCCGGCCAGCCGCAGCAGCGGCCGTCGGACCTGCCCCCGATGCAGTTCCCCGACGAGCGCCGGCCGGCCGCCACGCCGCGCCGCTCGGGCGGAGGCGGAGGCGCGGGCCGCCGGTGGCTCCGGCCGCGCCGGATCATCCCCCTGCTCCTGGTGGCATGGCTGATCTTCCTGATCGCGGTGCCCGTGTGGGCGTGGGGAAAGATCGAGAAGGTCGACGCCACGCCGGGTGGTGAGCGTCCCGCCGACCAGCCGGGCACGACCTACCTGCTCGTCGGCTCGGACAGCCGTGAAGGGCTGACCAAGGCCCAGCGCAAGAAGCTCGCGACCGGCAACGCCGAAGGAAGGCGTACCGACACGATCATGATGATGCACGTCGGTGGCGGACCGACGACGCTCGTCTCCATCCCGCGCGACTCCATCGTCCCGATCCCCGGCCACGGCCGTACCAAGATCAACGCGGCGTACGCGTACGGCGGGCCCAAGCTGCTCGTCGAGACTCTGGAGCAGTCCACCGGCGTCCGTATCGACGACTACGTCGAGATCGGTTTCGGCGGCTTCGTCAACATGGTCGACGCCGTCGGTGGCGTCGAGATCTGCCCGAAGCAGGGGATCAAGGACAAGGACGCCGGCCTCAAGCTCAAGAAGGGCTGCCAGGAGGTCGACGGCGCGCAGGCCCTCGGGTACGCCCGCTCGCGCCACTCGTACGCGACGCAGGACCTCCAGCGGGTCCAGTCCCAGCGCGAGGTGCTCGGAGCGATCGCGGGCGCGGTGAAGTCGCCGTCGACGTTCTTGAACCCGTTCCGGTACGCCGGCGTCGTGACGGCAGCGACCGACTCGCTGCGGATCGGCGACAACGTCGGCCCGATCTCGTTGGGCCGGTTCGCGTGGAGCCTGTCGGCGGCGATGGGCGGCTCGGGTCACAACTGCACGGTCCCGATCGCCGACGCCTCGGTCCGGTGGGACAAGAAGCGGGCCCTCACGCTGTTCGGCTACATCAAGGCCGGCGAGACCGACAAGATCACCAAGGCCGTTTGTACCAAGGATGGTCTACCCGCGCGCTGACCCCGCCCGGTCTCTGCTAGGTTCAGCGCCATTCTTCGGCGTGGGCAGCGATGCCTCGAACTGATCGGAAACCGCTGTGGCACGTCGTGTTGTCGTGGGGTTGGTTGCTGCTGCCGTGCTGGTGGCGTCCGGAGCGGGGCAGGTTCCTGCAGGGGCGGCGGAGACGGCGGTGTCCGGCTCAGCGCCGCCGGTTCTGACCTCCCCGGCTGCGGAGTCGGAGGTCGGCGGGACGGCCGAGCTCGCCGCGACGTCGGAGTCGCCGTACGTGGTCTTCGAGCTGGCGACGTCGGCAAGCTCGTCGTGGATCGTCCGGCGCACGCCGGTGGCTGCCGGCGCGGACGGCATCTTCCGCGGCACCCTGCCGACAGCCGGGCTCCCCCCACGGTTCGTCGCATGGGTCCGGGCATGCTCCGATGCGAGCCTGGAGTCGTGCACCACCGCCAGCGAGGCCGTCCCGGTGCTGGGGCTGCGGCCGACGCTCACACCGACCAAGCCGTTGCCGTCGGTGATCGACCCGTCGGTCATCAAGCGGGTCTCGCTGCGGGCCACAGGTCTCGGGGGGTTTCCGGCGACGGTCGACGGCGGCGTCAGGAGCAGGCAGGTCCGTGACGGCGACGTGATCGATGTCGACATCCCGAGCACATCGAGTGTCGACGTCTACGTCTCGCTGCAGCAGTGCAGTCCGCTCAATGCGGCGGTGTGCGAGGGAGCGGGCCTCTCCCTCAGGGTTCGCAAGGAACCGGACATCACCCTGTCGAGTCCGGGGCCGATGCTGCTGAGCCAGAACGGCGACGGCCTGTGGGAGACCGCGACCAGCCACGTGAGCCTGGACTCCCGTACTCCGCTCACTGCCCGCTGGCGGATCATCTCGACTGCCGGTGCCACGGTTGCCGGCCCGTACGAGTTCACCGCCGACGAGATCCGGGCGGGACAATTCGGCGGAAACTGGGCGGGGACCAATTTGCGCGTCCTGATCGACCCGAAGGCACGTCTGGGTCGTCCTCTGCCGGCCGGTGAGTACCGGTTCGAGGTCGAGGTCACCGCGACGGCCACCGACTTCACGAAGTCCGCCCGCAAGAGCGTGCCGCTGTTCGTGAGCAACGCCGCGAAGATCACGAGCTTGACGCCGACGACGCCCTTCTTCTACCCGTTCGCTGGCGTCGGCCCTGGCTCCGGGGTGCCGACCGTGATGAGGTTCAGCCCTGCGCTCGACCCCATCGAGGCGAGGTACGGCGACATCCGCTACAGGATCCTCGCGAGCAACGGCAAACCCCTGGGCGGCAGCACGCCGCTCCTGGGTATCGCGGGTGCGTTGGAGTGGAACGGTCGCTACTGGAAGGACGGCGTGGCGACCGTGGCGCCCAGTGGACGCTACCGGCTCGAGCTCGTGAGAACGCGGAACTGCACCCACACCGGATGCGAGTACGTGTACGGGCCGGTTTCGGCTCCGTTCACGGTCCGCGCCACCCCGCCAAAGCTCATCAAGACGACGGTGAGAGCCTCCGCGCGCTCCACGTTGAAGCGCACCCTGGTGAAGCGGAACGCCCGCGTCAAGCGCGCCAGGCATGGCAACGTGCGATTCGTGCGGAAGGCGGGAGGGCGGGGACTGGGACGCGTGACGACCCTGCACTCGTTGCGGATCCCTGGCGACCGCAACCGTGATCTCTGGTTCGCCGCTCGTGTGCGTCTGCGAGGCACCTGGGGCACGCAGAACGACATCAGGATCGCCGTCGTCACGCCACGAGGGCGGACCCTCCCCTTCCGCCATCTCCCCAGCACGCGACGCCACCTCGCCTTCGATGCCGCTGAGCGGGAGGTCGGCGCCGACGGGCGCCTGCGGCTCAAGGTCATCTGGAAGGGCAAGAAGCCCGTCCGGTTGGACCAGTTCGTGGTCACCTACCGCAAGTACGACCTCAGGTCGTGAGCTGAGGCAGGTGGGCACGGGCCGAGACCCGTGCCCACCCGTCTGGGCGGTGGGTTCAGTCTTCGATGTCAGAGAGCAGGAACTCGACACCGCCGGTGGCGAGGTCGAAGGCGTCGCGCCCCACCGCCATTCCGTTCTCGTGCTCGAAGGCAGCGACGGCCGTGTCGTAGTCGGCGAAGTACAGGTCGGCAGTGCGCCACCGCGGCCGCGGGGTGCCGTCCTCCTTGGGGAAGACCTTGCCGTACTCCGCGCGCAGGAGATCCGGGACCTGTGACACGAGCTCCTTGTGCGCCTTGTAGCGGCGCTCGAACTCCTCTTCGTCGACCGGGTTGGCGTAGATCATGGTGAGCTTGGCGGTCATGGTGTCCTTCTTTCGTCGATGGGATGGATCGGGCTTGTCACGTCGAGCGACGTGCCGCTGCCGGACGCGGGGCTCACCTCGCGGCTCGCTCGATGACGTCGGTCACGACGCCGGGGCGGCTGAGCATGACCGCGTGGGAGGCGTCGACCTCGGTGACGTGGGCGCC
>NZ_JARBCJ010000253.1:0-3702 GCF_028803055.1 Mumia sp. | reverse complement strand
CCCGGCTGCGCGAGCTGTTCTCCGAACGACGGGACGTGGACCAGGTCCACGCCGACGCCGAGCACGCTCATCGCGTGCGCGGTCCGCCGTCCGCGACGTCACCCACCCCCCTGGCGACGTTCCCCGATCCCGGTGCGGGCGGTTCGACGACGGCGGGGGCATTCCCAACCCCGACCGCGTACGTACCGTCCGCACCGAGACGTGCCCGCGGGTCGAGGAGGATCGAGGCCTCCCGCTCCCGCGCGTTGGAGTCACCGAGGCGGCGTCCGACCGGGCGCTGGTACGGGGCAGGGCCGCCATACATCGCCCGCACGAGCCGCAGGCGGCCCGAGATCTCCCGCGCCCGCGACGCCCGCTCGTACTCCTCGCGCTCGTCGGCGTCGAGCGTCGCGAGGAACGCCTCGGGGTGCGCGATGGCGACCAGCGCCGCGACGTGGCCGAACCCGAGGCTCGTGACCAGCCCGGCCCGCATCGGCGCCGGCGCCGGCAGCGCGTCGCGGAGCCACACCAGGTGCGGGTTCTCGTCGAGCACGTCGTCGACGCAGTCGAGGCTCCGGTTCGGCGGCAGCACCTGGCTGCCGAGGACCTGGCAGAGCCCGATCGCCTGGAACGCCGCCGCGCCGCCCTTGGAGTGTCCGGTCAGCGCCTTCTGCGACAGGACGAAGAGCGGGTTGCCCTCGGAGCGCCCGAGCGACGCCGCGATCCGCTCGTGCAGCTCGGACTCGTTGGGATCGTTGGCTGCCGTGGAGGTGTCGTGCTTGGACACCACCGCCACGTCGTCCGCGGCGAGACCGAGCGTCGCGAGCCCGCGCGCCAGCGGCGACTGCGCGCCACCGCGGGCCGCGGCCAGCGCACCCAGGCCCGGTGCCGGGATCGACGTGTGGACGCCGTCAGCGAAGGAGCCCGCGTACGCGACCACACCGAGGACCGGCAGCCCCATCCGGAGCGCCACGTCGCCGCGGGCGAGCAGCACCGTGCCGCCCCCCTGCGACTCGACGAACCCGCCGCGTCGCCGGTCGTTGGCCCGGCTGACGTAGCGAGGGTCGATGCCCTTGGCGAGCATCACGCCGGAGTCGGCGGTCGCGGACATGTCGGCGAATCCGACGATGCCTTCCGTCGACAGGTCGTCGAAACCTCCCGCGACCACGAAGTCGGCCTTGCCGAGCCGGATCTTGTCAGCGCCCTCCTCCATCGAGACCGCCGCCGTGGCGCAGGCGGCGACGGGGTGGACCATCGACCCGTACCCACCGACGTACGACTGCATGACGTGCGCCGCGATGACGTTCGGCAGCGCCTCCTGGAGGATGTCGTTCTGCTTGGCCTCGCCGAGCAGCGTGTCGACGTAGAGCGAGCGCATCGACGTCATGCCGCCCATGCCGGTGCCCTGGGTGCTCGCGACCGCCGCGGGGTGGACCCAGCCCATGAGCTCGGCAGGGCTGAACCCGCTGGAGAGGAACGCGTCCACGGTGCAGACGAGGTTCCAGACCGCGACCCGGTCCAACGACTCGAGCATCTCCGCCGGGACGCCCCACACGGTGGGGTCGAAGCCGGTCGGGATCTGGCCGCCGATCGTCCGGGTCAGCGCGAGACGCCGCGGGACGCGGATCTCGGTGCCCGCCCTGCGCGTCACCGTCCAGTCGCCGTCGGAGCCCGGTGCGATGACCGTACGGCCGGGGTCGGCGTCATACATCGCCCGCGCGGCGGCCTCGTTGCCGACCGAGAACGTGAGGTCCTCGTCGAGGTAGGCCCGAGCGAGCAGGGGCGTCGAGGCGTCGACGAGCGCGCCGTCGTCGGCGTAGCGACGGATGCCGCACCGCTCGACCACTTCGTCGTGGTAGCGCTCGTGGAGCTCGGGCTCGGTGACGGGCTCGCCCGACGCGACGTCGTACCAGCCGCCGTTGTCCCAGGCCACCAGGCCGGTGGACCAGGCGAGCTCGAGCACGCCCGCGGCCGACAGCTCCTCGGACACCTCGTACTCGAACCGCGTGCGCGCCGACCCGTACGGCCCCAGCTCGCCGGCGCCCACGATGACCACGAGGTCTTCGGGGCGGGCCGAGATGCTGGGCCAGGGCACGTCAGGACGCGCAGGCAGCTGCGCCGGCGACGGCGCGAGCGCCGCGATCCTCACGGAGTCGTCGGACTCCGTCGGCACACCGGTCGCACCGACCGCGTCGGCCGCGTCCCGGGCCAGCGCGCCGAGGTCGACGTCGGCCTCGCCCAGCCCGCCGGTCAGGTCGACGGTCACCGGCGCCGTACGCGCCTGAGCGCGGGCCTGCGGTGTCGCCCGCTCGAGCAGAGCCTCGGCCATCTCGTCGGTCGACCAGGTACGGACTCCCGCCTGCTCGACCGCCTCGACGAGCGGGTCGTTGGCCCCCATCAACCCGGTCCCGCGGACCCAGCCGATGATCGCGTGGACGAGCGAGACGCGGTCGCTCCAGGTGGCCTCGCTGGACCACTTCGCGGTGACGGCGTCGAGCGCGGCCTTCGCCTCGCCGTACGCCCCGTCGCCACCGAAGGTGCCCCTGTTCGGGGAGCCCGGCAGCACCACGTGCAGCGTGGACGCGAGGTCGTGGGCGCGGCCCGTGGTGGCGAGTGCGGCGATGAGCCGCTCGACCGACCAGAGCAGGATCCGCATGTCGACCTCGGAGCGGGAGCCGACCTCCGTGAGGTCACCGGCGACCCGCCCCGCGGCGAACGGGAAGAGCAGCGTCGGCGTCAGCGCAGCCTTGACCACCGTGGTGGCGCCACCGGCGGACGTGGTCTGCTCCTCGCTCACCCACGACGCGAGCGCGTCGACGTCGGCGAAGGACGCGAGGTTGGCCGGGACGACCCAGAGGCGTGCCCCGGCGCGGGCGTGCGTGCGGTACAGCTCCTTGAACGCCCGCAGCTTGGACTGGTCGAGCCGGGACGTGGTCGCGACGACGGTGGCGCCGCCACCGAGCAGCCGACCGACGACCGATGCGGCGATCGACCCGGTGCTGGCGCCGGTGACGACGACGACGTCGTCGGCCCAGTCCCCGGGTGTGGTGTCGAGCGCTGCCTCCGCGACCATGGTCAGCCGCTCGGCGACGCCGGTGTCGTCGGTCTGTGAGGCCCACCACCGTGCCTGCGCTGCGACGTCCTCGCCGGCGCCGACGAAGGTCTCGACCGTGGCCGTGACGTCGTCACCCGCGGCGATCCGCGCGACGTCCTCGCGGGCGCTGGCCCACCGGTCGTCGAGCAGCACCGCGCGTCGCGCGTCGAAGGCGGGGGTCGTCAGACGGGCCCAGTCGCTGCCGAGCTCGGCCTCGACCTGCGCCAGCACCGCGGCGTCGGTCGCGTGGTCGCCGGCGTCAGCCACCGCGCCGGCGCTCGACAGTCCCAGCCTCCCGAGCAGGTGGCGAGCGGTGGAGGCGAGCACCCCGTCGGGCCCCGTGATCTCCGCCGTGATCTCACCGAGGGCAGCGGCGTCGACGGTGACGTCGGCGCCACCGGCGCTCGGCATCGCGACGGCGACACCATGCCGGGCGCCGACGGCCGCGACGGCGGCGTCCACCGCGCTGTCGAGCTCCGCGGCGCTGGTCGGCGCCCCGAGCTCGCCGAAGGCTCCGCCCCGTACGCTGCTGCCCTCGCGGGTCGCGAGGGCGAGCTCCGCGACCACGTGGCTGGCCCAGCCCGGTCCGAGCTGCCACACGCCGGTGACGCGGTCGGTGATCGCCGACT
>NZ_JARBCJ010000252.1:0-3760 GCF_028803055.1 Mumia sp. | reverse complement strand
CGTCGTTGGCGACCGGGGGCTGGTTCACGGGGACCCTGATCGGGATCGCCCCGAAGACTCCGTCACCGTTCGGACCGGCGGGGTCGAGGTCGCACGCCAGCTTGACCGCTCCCTCGCCGCCGACCACCGTTCCGTCGGCCGTCAGCAGCGTCGCCGCGACGGTGAAGCGCGCCGGCATCCGGAGCGTCGCCGCCTCCGAGGCACCGGCCGGCACGGTGATCGCCGGGACATCACCCTCGGTCGGGATGATCCACGGCACGTTCGGCGACGTCGGGACATCGGTCTGTGGAGACACGAGGTTGCCGATCGGGACGACCAGAGGCTCGCTGACCCCCGGTGCCGTGATCGTGATGGCCGCATCTGTCGACTTGCCGCCCGCGGTCTTCGCCCGGAGCAGGCCGACGGTTTGGATGCGAAGTTCCTCCGGCATCGTCAGCGTGATCTGGGTCTTGCGCGGCGGGATGGTCTCGCCGGCCACGACGGAGTCGGGCACCTCAACGGCAGCACGGACCCCGACGTCCCACACACCGAGCCCCAGTCCGGCGGCGTCGACGTTGCACTTGTAGTTGTAGTCCTTCACCAGGTCGGTGTCCGCGGCGGCAGGACCTGCGGCCGCCAGCCCGAAGGCGCTGAGCGTGCCGGCGACGAGCGCGCCGGCCGTGAGCGATCCGACGACGCGGCGACCGCGTGCCGTGAGTCCGGTGGGTGGATCAGCCTGCTTCATCGTTCTCCCTCTCCAGACGCAGCACGATCCCGTGCCGCAGACGCAACTCAGTGTGACAGGGAGAGATACATCACACACCTTTTTTCAACGGCCTCGCCGCCGCGGCCGCCGCGCCGAGGTTTTCTCCTGCCACGTGACGCGACCGCAACCTCGACCGAATACCCTCGAAGAGTGACCGAGTCCGCACTGGTCCAGTGGGCCGACTATGACGCTGCCCTCTTCGATCTCGACGGGGTTCTGACCCCGACCGCCGAGGTCCACATGCGCGCCTGGGCAGCGCTGTTCAACGGCTACTTCGCCGAGCACGGGGTCACCCCGGCCTACACGGACGCGGACTACTTCGCCTACGTCGACGGCAAGCCGCGCTACGACGGGGTCCGTTCTCTCCTCGCCTCGCGCGGGGTGACCATCCCCGAGGGCGACCCGACCGACCCGCCGACGGCGGAGACTGTCTGCGGTCTCGGCAACCGCAAGAACGTCGAGCTCGAGCACGAGCTGGAGCGCGACGGCGTCCGCCCGTACCCCGGCTCCGTCGCCCTGCTCGACCACCTCGCCACGGTGCCGATCGGCCTGGCGGTCGTGTCCAGCTCGGCCAACGCTCCCAAGGTCCTGGCCGCCGCCGGGCTCGCCGACCGCTTCCCGGTGGTGGTCGACGGGGCCGTCGCCCGCGCACAGCAGCTGCCCGGCAAGCCCTCCGCCGACACGTTCGTCTACGCAGCCAAGGAGCTCGGGACCGACGCGAGCCGCTCGATCGTGATCGAGGATGCGGTCTCCGGGGTGCGTGCAGGTGCCGCCGGCGGCTTCGCACTCGTCATCGGCGTCGACCGCGGCGCCGGGCGCCAGGTTCTGACTGACGCCGGCGCCGACGTCGTCGTCGCCGACCTCGCCGAGCTCGTCCCAGGAGGTGCGGCATGAGTCCTGTGCCTCGCGACACGCCCCGCCCCGTCGTCGACTATCTCGACCGCCACCGGTGGCCCGTCCACGGATGGCGCCTCGTCGAGCGGTTCTTCACCGGCGAGGACCTGGGCCGTACGGAGACGCTCTTCGCGCTCGGCAACGGCTACCTCGGCATGCGCGGCAACGTCGAGGAGGGGCGCGAGTCGCACACGCAGGGCACGTTCATCAACGGCTTCCACGAGACGTGGAAGATCAACCACGCCGAGGAGGCGTTCGGCTTTGCACGCGTCGGGCAGACGATCGTCAACGCCCCCGACGTGAAGGTCATCCGGCTCTACGTCGACGACGAGCCGCTCCTGCTGCCGGTCGCCGACCTCATCGACTACGAGCGCTCGCTCGACTTCCGTACCGGGGTGCTGTGCCGCGAGATCGTGTGGCGCACCCCGGCCGGCAAGCGCGTCCGGATCAAGTCGCAGCGCATGGTGTCGTTCACCCAGCGCCACCTCGCGGTGATGACGTTCGAGGTCACGATGCTGGACGCGGCCGCTCCTGTGACGCTGTCGTCGCAGATCCTCAACCGGCAGGACGGTGGCGACGAGTACCACGTCCGCTCCGCCGCCATGGGTGAGGGCACCGACCCCCGCAAGGCCGAGCGCTTCGGCCGTCGGGTGCTGATCCCCGAGCTCCAGGACGCCGGCGACGACGACGCCCGCGTGATGCTCGGCTACCGCACCGCCGAGTCCGGTATGACCATCGCCGTCGCCACCGACCACACCATCGAGACGCGGGACCCGGTCGAACGCACGGTCCAGGTCACCGACGACATGGCCAAGGTGGTCTATCAGATCGATGCGCAGCCGGGCCGTACGATCCGGCTGACGAAGGTGGCGGCGTACCACACGTCACGCGGTGTCCCCGCCCGCGAGCTGGCCGACCGCTGCCGCCGGACCCTCGACCGGGTCGCCTCCGAGGGCGTGGGGAGGCAGTTCGCCGACCAGAAGTCGTGGCTCGACGACTACTGGTCGCGCGCCGACGCCACCATCGGAGGTCAGCCGTCGCTCCAGCAGGCGCTGCGGTGGAACCTCTTCCAGGTCGCGCAGGCCGCCGCCCGGGCCGAGGGTGCCGGCATCCCCGCCAAGGGGGTGACGGGCTCGGGCTACGGCGGCCACTACTTCTGGGACACCGAGGTCTATGTCCTCCCGTTCCTCACCTACGCCTATCCCCAGCTCGCGAGGGCGGCGCTGCGCTTCCGCTACAACATGCTCCCGGCCGCGCGCCGACGCGCCCGCGACCTGTCGCAACGAGGCGCGCTGTTCCCGTGGCGGACGATCAACGGCGAGGAGGCGTCGGCGTACTACGCAGCCGGCACCGCGCAGTACCACATCGACGCCGACATCTCGCACGCCCTGAGCCGCTACGTCGACGCCACCGGCGACACCGACTTCCTCATGCGCGAGGGGATCGACGTCCTGGTCGAGACCGCTCGTATGTGGGCCGACCTCGGCTTCTGGCGCAGTGAGGGACGCGGGTCGTTCCACATCCACGGCGTCACCGGTCCCGACGAGTACACGACCGTCGTCAACGACAACCTCTTCACCAACGTCATGGCGCGCCACAACCTCCGGCGGGCCGCGCGAGCCGCCCGCGAGCTGGAGAGCGCGTGGCCGCAGGCGTACTCGCGGATGGTGAAGCGCCTCAACCTCGACACCGACGAGGTCGAGGAGTGGGAGCGCGCCGGCGAGGCGATGGTGATCCCGTACGACGAGCACCTCGGCATCCACCCCCAGGACTCGCACTTCCTCGAGCGCGAGGTGTGGGACCTCCCGCACACGCCGGCCAACAAGCGACCACTCCTGCTGCACTACCACCCGCTGGTGATCTACCGGTTCCAGGTGCTCAAGCAGGCCGACGTCGTGCTGGCGCTGTATCTCCAGGGCGACCAGTTCACGACGGAGCAGAAGCGCCGGAACTTCGAGTACTACGACCCGATCACCACGGGCGACTCGACGCTCTCGGCCGTCGTGCAGGCGCTGATCGCGGCGGAGGTCGGCTACTCCGACCTCGCGCTCCGCTACTTCACCGAGGCGCTGTACGTCAATCTCGCCGACCTCCACGGCAACGCCTCCGACGGCGTCCACG
>NZ_JARBCJ010000251.1:0-3777 GCF_028803055.1 Mumia sp. | reverse complement strand
TCCTCGAGATCCGTGCCGACTGACGCGACCCGCGCTCGGTCGAGGACGCCGCGGTGCTGCTGCGAGAGCTCGAAGCCATGCCCGACGTCCACGGCCGGGTGGTGATCCTCGAAGACGTCTTCGCGGAACCGGGGGGCGACCACCCGCTCGCCGCGATCGACCTGCTCGCCAGCGCCGGCGCGACCGAGATCTGCCTCGACGACACCGAGGGTGCCGCGACCCCGCTCCAGGTCCGCGCCCTCCTCCAGGACGCCGTCGGCCTCGCGCGGCCCGTCCCGCTACGGCTGCGGCTGCGAGACAACGACCGGCTCGGCCTGGTGAACGTGCTGACCGCCTTGAAGTCCGGCGTCCACCACTTCGACACGACGCTGGGCGGTCTCGACGGCGCAGTCGCCACCGAGGACCTCATCCGTCTGCTCGGCACGCTCGACGTCACCACGCCGGCCGACGCCGTGGCGCTGGATCGTCTCGCACGCCGTGTCCGCGGTCGCACCGCGGTTCCTGCCGTCGCTCCGAACGGTTCTCTTCCGAACGGCTCCACCGCGAGCACCTCTCCCGAACCGACCCCCCTCCCCACTCTCTAGGAGCTGATGACGGCCATGCTGACCGCCGAACACCTCTTGACCGATCTCACTCCCGACGAGCGCGAGCGGGCGGCGCGGGTCGAGGCGATCCTCCCCGCCGTCCGAGACGCGGCCCAGGAGGCCGACGCCCGCGGCCAGTTCCCCGAGGGCCACGTGAAGCTCCTCGCCGAGGCCGGCCTGCTGGGGCTCGTCGTCCCCACCGAGTACGGCGGTCTCGGTGGCGGCCTGCGCGACCTGGTCGCCACGACGTACGCGCTCGGCACGGTCTGCGGATCGACCGCCCTCGCCTTCTTCTTCCACTGCTCGGCGTCCTCGCGTGGGTTGCTGCCGCTGGCCGCGCTCGACGCCGGCCTGTACGAGGACGACGAGGTCGCGGAGGTGCGAGGGTTCGCCGAGCGCGTCCTGCACCTGATGGGAACCGACAAGCGCTGCCTCGCCAACTTCGCGAGCGAGGCTGCGAAGGCCAGCAATGCCAACGTCCTCATCTCGACCACCGCGACCCCGGTCGAGGGCGGTTGGCGCCTCGACGGCGAGAAGTCGTTCGGCTGCCTGTCGGGCACGGCCGACTTCTATCTGGTGACCGCCCGCCGCGCCGACATCGACGGGATCGACGGCATCTCGCTGTTCCTCGTCGCCCGCGACTCCGAGGGCATCCGCCCGCGGCAGGAGTGGAGCGGCCTCGGCATGCGCGCGTCCGACAACTTCGGGCTCGTGATGGAGGACTGCTTCGTCCCTGCCGACCACGCGCTGGCGGTGCCCGCCGGGTTCGCCCGTGCGACGTCGATGTCGCGCGGGTCCTGGGTGGGCAACCAGATCGCGATCGCGGCGATCTACGCCGGGATCGCCCAGGGCGCGTGGGACTACGCCTTCGAGCGCACGATGAAGGCGCGCTTCGCCGACACGGGCAAGCCGATCGCCTCCTCGCCGATGCACCAGGTGCTGATCGGCGAGGCCCAGACCGACCTGACCGACATGCACCTGTGGCTGCGCTACCAGGTGGAGCTCGAGTCCAGCGACCCACCGATCCTGCCCAAGCCCGAGGTCATCAAGAACTGGAAGCTCGCGAAGGGCTCGATCTGCGAGAAAGCCTTCGCCGTGGCGGTCGGATCGTTGAAGATGTGCGGGACGTCGGGCGCACTGCTCGACAACGTGATCGGTCGTTCCGTACGCGACACCGCGATGGGTCTGGTCCAGGCCTTCCCCGCCGAGCGGGGACGCCTCGACCTCGCGCAGCTGCTCGTCTCCGACGAGTCGTGGAGCGGCCTCACGACCCCCGACGCGGCCGATGCGGCGGCGAAGGCGAAGACGGAGGCGGGACGAGGATGACGAGTACGGCGGACACTGCGGGTCCGGCAGCGGTGACGCTGCCGGAGCTGGTCGAGGTCGTGGCGGGGGAGGTCGCCCCGGCGACCGGCACGCTCGACCTGTACCTGGAGGACCCATCCCGTGCCGTGCGTCTCGGCCCCGCGGTCGAGAGTGCACCGGAGTCGGTGGAGCGAGCCCTTCGCGCCGCCGACGCCGCCCACACCACGGGGACGTGGTCGTCGACCTCGCCGGCCGAGCGGGCCGACCTGCTCGACGCCGTCGCGACCGCGCTCGAGGCGCGTCAGCCCGAGCTCGCCGCTCTCGAGGCCTTCGCCACCGGCGTCCCTGTCCGTCAGACCTCCATCGTCGGCATGATCGTGCCGGGCGCCTTCCGCCTCGCCGCGGAGATGCTCCGCTCGGGCGCGCTGGTCGAGGCGCCGGTCACCGGCGCGAGCGGCCAGCCGGTCGAGGTGCTCCGGCTGCCGGTCGGACCGGCGGTCTGCCTGGTCCCGTGGAACGCGCCGGCACCGATGGCGGCCCACAAGGTGGCGAGCGCCCTGGCGGCCGGGTGCCCGACGATCCTCAAGCCCAGCGAGTACGCGCCGTACGCGACGACTCTGCTCGGGACGACCGTGGCGGAGGTGCTCCGTGACGCCGGCGTCGACGGGGGAGTCTTCCAGCTCCTCCAGGGCGGCCCTCGTGTCGGTGGGTCGGTCGTGACCGACCCCCGTATCCGCGCCGTCTCCTTCACCGGGGGTGCCGCCGGCGGCCGAGCGGTCGCGGTGGCCTGCGCCGAGAACCTCAGTGCGCTCCAGCTCGAGCTGGGTGGCAACAACCCTCTCGTCGTCATGCCCGACGCCGACCCGGAGGTCGCCGCGCGCGCCGCCGTCGACCTGCTCACGACGCTCAACGGTCAGTGGTGCCGCGCGCTGGGCCGCCTCGTGCTGCCCGAGGCGTCGGCCGACGCGATCATGGCTCTGGCGCTCGAGCGGCTCGCGGCGCTCAAGGCGGGGGACCCGCTCGACGAGTCGTCCGACCTGGGTCCGATCGTCCACTCGGTCCACCTCGCGCGCCTCGAGGGTGCGCTTGCGAGCCTCCAGGCCGCCGGTGGCGAGATCCACCGCGCGACCACGCTTCCTGACGCCGGCAACTACCTGGCGCCTGCGCTCGTCACGGGCGTGGCGCCCGAGGACGCCGTCGAGGAGGTCTTCGGGCCGATCGCCACGGTCCACACCTACGCCGACGAGGCGGAGGCGCTGGCGATCGCCAACGGCACGGCGTACGGGCTCGAGGGCTACGTCGTCGGGACCGACACCGAGCGCGCGTTGGCCTTCGCACGGCGCGTCCGCGCGGGCGAGGTCAAGGTCAACGGCTCCTCGATCATGAGCCTGCACCTGATGACGCCGCGACCCGCCTGGGGCATGTCCGGGCTCGGCGAGGAAGGCACGATCGAGACGATCCGCTGCTTCACCGGGGCTCGCGTCGTCGGCGTCGAAGGCAGCTTCGCGCTGCACGGCCGATGAGCGCCGAGGGGTCGTCGGCCGAGCGGCTCCGCGAGCTCCTGTCCGGCGACGCGGTCGTCCACCTGCCCGGCGTCCACGACGCGGTCACGGCACGACTGGCCGTCGCGTCCGGCGCACGGGCGGCGTGCCTCTCCGGCGCGGTGGCCTCGGCCGTCGGGCTCGGACTGCCGGACCTCGGCTTCGTCCACGGGAGCCAGATCGCAGCGCGCGCTCGTGACGTCGTCCCCTCGCTGGGGGGTGTGCCGCTGCTCGCCGACGCCGACACCGGGTACGGCAACGCGCTCCAGGCCCGCGAGACGACCCGCGTCTATGCCGCGGCCGGCATCGCGGGCCTCCACCTGGAGGACCAGGTGGCCCCGAAGCGG
>NZ_JARBCJ010000250.1:0-3802 GCF_028803055.1 Mumia sp. | reverse complement strand
CGACGCTCGACCTTCTCGTATGCGCTGCCCGCGCCGGGCCGGATCGGGATCCGGACCTCCGTGAGGATCTCGGCGTCGTCGACCACCGTCTCGTACGGGCCGGTGTGGAACGCGCGGGCGCCCACGGTGCGGGTGCCGCCCGTGCCCCGCACGACCAGCTCCGCGCCGAGCGCCGCCGCCACCGCGGAGAGGTCCTCGGACGGGTCGGCCTGGCAGAGCGAGCCGCCGATCGTGCCGCGGTTGCGCACGATCGGGTCGGCGATCACCCGCTCCGCGTCGGCGACGATCGCGTAGTGCTCCGCCAGCAGCGACGAGTCGAGGAGCTGCGCGTGGCGGGTCATCGCCCCGATGGCGATGGCCGAGCCGTCGAGGCGGATGTAGGACAGGTCGGTCAGGTTGTTGATGTCGATCAGCACCTCGGGCCGCGCCAGCCTCAGCTTCATCATCGGCAGCAGGCTGTGGCCGCCCGCGACGAG
This sequence comes from Mumia sp., assembly GCF_028803055.1. Classification (NCBI taxonomy): domain Bacteria; kingdom Bacillati; phylum Actinomycetota; class Actinomycetes; order Propionibacteriales; family Nocardioidaceae; genus Mumia; species Mumia sp. Next base: position 3,326 of record NZ_JARBCJ010000250.1, on the reverse strand, counting down.
GCGGGCCTCCGGTCCGTGGCGTTCCAACAAGGCGAGCGCGTCGTCAACGGTGCCGGCACGCTCGTAGTCGAACGGCGCGGGTGTCTGCACGGGGAACCCCCATAGGTGTCCGCGGGGCCGCGGCGGTCGGCCCTCGCCGGGAGTGTGCCTCTCCCCGGCGGGCACGTCCACGGTCGCCTAAGCGATCCCTTAATCGCGGCTACGGTCCGGAGTGTGACGCTCACACAGCTGGAGGCATTCGTCCTCGTCGCCCGCTTGGGCTCGGTGAAGGCCGCCTCGCGGACGCTGGGCGTGACGGAGCCGGCGGTCTCCGGCGCGCTGGCCGCGCTCCGTCAACACCTCGGCGACCGGTTGATCAGGCGCACCCCGGACGGGATGGAGCTCACCTCCGGCGGACGCCGCCTTCTGCCGATCGCCACGCAGATGGTGAGCCTGGCGACCGAGGCGCGGTCGCTGGTGCGGCGCGTCGCCAGCACCGACCGGCTGCGGGTCGTGGCGCCCGGCACCGTCGCCGAGTACGTCGCCGGCCCGCTGCTCACGGCGTTCACCACCCGCCACCCGGCCATCGACACCACACTGGGCGTGGCGACGGCGAGCGAGATGCCCGCACTGCTGACCGAGCGGATGGCCGACGTCGCCCTCGGTCCCCGCCTGGCCGGGTTCGCCGGCAAGCCGATGCTGCGCTACCGCCTGGTCGTCGTCGCCGGGCCCCGCCACCGGCTCGCCCGGCAGGACCGGGTGAGCCAGGCGGCCGTGACCCGGCAGAACTGGCTCGTCGACGCCAGCGGGGCGGACCCGGCCAGCGAGGTCGGGCTCCTGCTGGCGACACTGCGGATCCCCGAGGCGCGCGTGCGGGTGTTCCCCTCGCTCGACGCCGTGTGGAACGCGGCCGCCGACGGCGAGGGCGTCGCCCCCGGCATCGCCCACCTGGTCGCGCGCGACGTGGTCCGCGGCCGGCTGGCGGTGCTGCCCGTCGAAGGGACGCCGCTCGACCTGATGTGGCACGCCACCAGCCTCGGCGCCTCCCGACGGTCGCCGCTCGTCGGCAAGCTGGAGCGCTTCCTCGAGACCCCCGACGCGGTCCAGGCCATCCTCCACGCCGACGGCAGCGTGCCCGTCTCCCGCTTCAAGCCCCCGGTCTACGTGACCCTCTGGAGCTGAGGCGTCGACCGATCCTCACTTGAACTGGAGAATCGACAGTGAGTTCTCGCCCGGATCGACGAACCACGCCGCATAGGCGTGTCCGACATCCGCGATTCCATCCACCGTCTTGATTCCCATCTCCGGTTCGTCGATGTCGAGGATGTCGACACCGCGGGCACGCAGCTGCGCGACCTCCGCTGCCACATCGTCGACGCGCCAGGTGGCTCGGTCCTGCTCGTCGGCGGTACCGGTCGTGCTCTTGCCGACTGCAAGGCGACAACCACCGCCGCATGCGAACCAGACGGCGTCGTCCTTCTCCCGCACGATCTCGAGACCGATCCTGCGTGCGTAGAAGTCCCGAGAGGCCTGTAGGTCCGTCGTCAGGAGCAGGACGTCCATTGGGTGCTCACCGAGCATGGGTCCTCCGTTGCCGTCACGTCTGCGAGTCCGCCGAACGCAATGTCGCAGGCACCGCGACATCGAGCGAGAGAGTTACCCGTGGCGGCGGCCATGCCGAGCGCGATGAGTTTCACGACTGCCCGTGGTCCACACATCAGAACATCTTCCAACCGAGCCCGGGAGAAGACCATGACCGAGCAGACCGCCACCGCCCTGCCCCCCATCGTCGACCGCCAGAGCTGGCAGGCGGCGCTCGACGACCTCCGCGTACGGGAGAAGGCCACCACCCGTGAGCTCGACGCCATCGCCGCACAACGTCGCAGACTGCCGATGGTCGAGCTCCCGGACTACACGCTGATCGGTCCGAACGGCCCGATTCGACTGGTCGACGTGTTCGACGGGCGCTCCCAGCTCATCGTCTACAACCACATGTGGTCCGACGGCGCGGAGTGGCAGTGCGGCGGCTGCACGGGGCTGACATCGCAGTACGTCCGGCTGGGCGCCCTCGACAACTACGACGCCCGCTTCGTGATCGTCACCAACGGCCCCATCGACGAGGCGCTGGCCTACAAGGCCAAGGTCGGCAACAAGATGGACTGGTACTCGTCGTCGGAGAGCTCGTTCGGCGCCGACGTCGGTGCGCCCCCCGGCGCGGGCTTCGCGGTGAACGTGTTCCTCCGCGACGGCGACAAGGTCTACCGCACCTGGCACACCGACGGCCGAGGCACCGAACAGCTCAGCTACACGTTCGCGTTGGTCGACATCCTGCCGTGGGGCCGCCAGGAGGAGTGGCAGGATTCACCCGAGGGCTGGCCGAAGTCGCCCACGTACTCGAAGTGGCTCGACTCCCCCGATGTGGCCCGGCTCTACGGCCCGGAGTCGACGTGACGGAGCCTTCGCGCCGTGGTCACCTGCCGATCAACGGTCTGAGCCTCTATCACGAGGTGTACGGCGACCTCGGCGGCGCGACGACGTCTCCCCTGCTGCTCATCCCCGGCGCGTTCATGGCCACAGGGTCGATGACGTCGTGGGTGTCAGCCTTCGCGGGACAGCGAGCCGTGATCATCTTCGACCAGCAGGGCCACGGCCGCACGCCGGACACGTCGAGGGCGATGTCGTACGAGCAGTTCGCCGACGATGCCGCGGCGTTGCTGCGGGCTTTGGAGGTCGAGCGCGCGGACGTGATGGGCTACTCGCAGGGCGGCGGGGTCGCGCTGCAACTCGCTATCCGTCACCCGTCACTGGTCGGCAAGCTGGTCTCGCTGTCCGCCACCTACCGCAAGGACGGCTGGTACCCGTCGGTGTTGGCGGGCATCGAGGGGCTCGACGCCGCAGCGCTTGCCGGTACCCCCGTCGAGACGGCGTTCAAGGAGCACACGCCGGACGCCTCCGCGTTCGACGCCTACCTCGCGAAGATGAAGGTCCTGAACATCGACGACCAGAACATCAGCGACGCGCAGATGCGCTCGATCTCCGCCCCGACGATGGTCATCGTCGGCGATGCGGACGGCGTGAAGCCGGAGCACGCGGTGGCGATGTTCAACCTGCGCGGGGGCGGCGACGAGGACGCCGCAGCGTCGGGAGTGCTGCAGAAGGTTCCGGCCGCGCGCCTGGTGATCCTGCCGGCGACGTCGCACATCGGCATCTCGGGGGAGGCTGCGGTGCTGGTGCCGATGGTGAGCGCGTTCCTCGACGATGTGGTGCCGGCGACGCCGGATCTCTTCTAGCTAGCGCTGGCCCGCGCCAGCACGCACTGCACGTGTGCCCTGCTCCACGCGGGTAGA
>NZ_JARBCJ010000024.1:0-24868 GCF_028803055.1 Mumia sp. | reverse complement strand
TGTCCCAGGAGGCCAGCGCGTCGGCCATCCCGGCGATCACCAGGTGCTCGGCGCCCTCGACGTCGATCTTGAGGAAGCACGGCGCGCGCTCGATCGCCGTTGCCGTGAACGGCTTCACGTCGATCGTGGTCGCGAGCATGCCGGCGGTCGCCCGCTCGGCCACCAGCGTGTTCCACCCCAGGTTGCCGCCGCTGGTGTCGACGAAGATGTCGAGCTTCGTGTCGGTGTCACCGAGGGCGTACGGGTGGACGTGGACGGTGTAGGGGGCGCGTGCGAGCGTCTGGTCGCAGAGCGAGGCCAAGTGCTCGAGCGGCTCGAAGAGATGGGCGGTTCCTCTGAAGTCGAGGGTCTCGCCGAGGACCTTCGTGAAGTAGCCGATGTTGGCTCCGACGTCGATGATCGTGCCCTCGGGGTCGACGTAGTCCCTCACGGCCTCGCTCAGCCGCACGTAGGTCGCGTGGCGTCGCCCGAACCACTCCATCGCCTGTGCGTGCTCGACGTCGCGGGCGTCGAGCGCTGCCGACGGACCCGTGGCCGGGACAGCGCGATGACGCCGTCGCCGTTTCGGCGCAGGTATGTCACCGGGATAGATGAGGCGGGCCAGCCAGCGACGGCTTGCGAGAACGACCTCGCGGGGTCCTCCCCGACCCCAGGCGCGACGTACGCGGCGGACGGTTCCCATGGCACTCCCAGCAGTCGGCACCCCGATCGGTGCTCCGCACGGTATCGCTGTGGTGCCGTCGGTGGAAAGCCCTCGTGACCACCTGTTATCGTCGCCAGCAGTTGCAAGGCCGGGGTGCCCGAAGGGCTGAGAACACACCCGCCGAACCTGATCCGGGTCATACCGGCGAGAGGGAGCCTGATGCTCGAACCCCGTACCGCTGCCCACGTCCACGACCAGCTCCGGGCGCAGACCCCGCTGGTGCAGGTCATCACGAACTACGTGTCGATGGACATCGCCGCCAACCTGCTCAATGCCGCAGGCGCCTCTCCGGCGATGGTCCACGACCCGCACGAGTCCGCGGAGTTCGCCGGCATCGCCCAGGCCGTCGTCGCCAACATCGGCACGCTGTCCCCGCCGTGGGTCGACGGCATGCTCGCCGCGGTCGAGGTCGCCTCGGCCACGGGCAAGCCGTGGGTCCTCGACCCGGTCGCGGTCGGCGCGACCACCTATAGGCGCGAGTCCGCCGCTGCCCTGATCGAGCACCGCCCGACGGTGATCCGGGGCAACGCGAGCGAGATCCTTGCGATCGCGACGTCGACGGGAGCAGGGCGAGGGGTCGACGCCGACGCCGATACGGCCGACGTCCGTACGGACGCCGAGGCGCTCGCGTCCAAGCTGGAGACCGTCGTCGCCATGACGGGCGCCGTCGACATCGTCACGGACGGCACCCGTACGACCGAGATCCACGGCGGCGATGCGCGCGCCCCGATGATCACCGCGCTCGGGTGCTCCGCGAGCGCCCTGGTCGCCGCGGCCTGCGCGGTCCACGACGACGCGTTCGAGGCGTCGGCGAGCGCACTGGCGATCCTGACGGCCGCGATCGAGAAGGCCGCGCCGCTCGCCGAGGGTCCCGGATCGCTGCGCTGGCGGTTGCTGGACGCGCTGTCCACGCTGTCTTCCGAGGCGGTCGCCGAGGTCGTCGCGCGCTGATGGTCGGCCCGGCCGGAGACGTCCGTCTCTATCTCGTCACCGGGTCCGTGCCTCACGGTGCGGACCTGGTCGACGTCGTCGCCGACGCCGTCGACGGGGGAGCGACGACCGTCCAGCTCCGCGACAAGCACGCGTCGACCGACGAACGCATCCGGCTGGCCACGAGGATCGCCGCGCGCGTCGGTGACCGTGCGTCGTTCGTGCTCAACGACGACCTCGCGGCGGCGCGCGCCGTGCCCGGTGCGGGCCTGCACATCGGGCCCGATGATCTCCACCCCGCGCGAGTGCGAGAGGTGCTCGGCGACGACGCGGTCGTCGGGTGGTCGCTGCACGACCTGGCCCAGCTCGACGACGCCGAGGCGCTCGCCGCGTGCAGCTACCTCGCGGTCAGCCCGGTGTGGGCGACGCCGACCAAGCCCGACACGACCGCGCCGTGGGGACTCGACGGCGTACGCCGCCTGCGCGCGGCAACGCCGGACGACCTCCCGCTCGTCGCGATCGGGGGCATCTCCGCATCGAACGCCGCGTCGGTCGTCGCCGCCGGCGCCGACGGCATCTGCGTGGTCTCCGCGATCTGCTCGGCACCCGAGCCGCGTGCGGCCGCCCGCACGCTCCGCGAGGTCGTCGACGCCGCCCTCGCCGCACGCTCGGAGGTCCAGTCCTGAGCGCCGTGCCCGTCATGCTCACCATCGCCGGCTCCGACCCCTCAGGCGGCGCCGGGATCCAGGCGGACCTCAAGACGGCGACCGCCCTCGGCGTGTACGGCGCCGCGGCCCTGACCGCGCTCACCGTCCAGAACACCCGCGGCGTCTTCGGGATCCACCCGGTGCCTGCGGCGTTCGTCGCCGAGCAGGTGCGTGCCGTGCTGGACGACCTGGACGTGAGCGTGGTCAAGATCGGGATGCTCGGCACGGTGGAGATCGTGCTCGCGGTCGCCGACGTCCTGCACACCGCGGACGTGCCCGTCGTGCTTGACCCGGTCATGGTGGCCACCTCCGGCGACACGCTGGTCGGGGAGGACGTGGTGGACACCATCCGTACGACGTTGCTGCCGCTGGCGGCCGTCGTCACGCCCAACGTGCCGGAGGCTGCGGTCCTGACCGGCACCGCGCCGGCGACCGATCCCCACGGGCTGGCGACCGCCGGGCGCGCGTTGCGCGCAGCGGGCGCTGCAGCCGCGCTGGTCAAGGGCGGACACCTCGAGGGTCCGGAGAGCATCGACGTGCTCGTCGACGCGGAGGGTGCGTGCACCTATCGTGCACCGCGGATCGACAGCCCCAACACGCACGGGACAGGCTGCACGCTGGCGTCGGCGATCGCGTCCGGCCTCGCGCTCGGCCTGCCGCTGCGCGAGGCGGTGGGTGAGGCCAAGGACTACCTGACCGGGGCTTTGCGCAGCGGCGCCGAGCACTCGGTGGGTCGCGGCCACGGACCTGTCGACCACCTCTGGAGGTCGCGCGGGTGACGGACGAGAGGACGTTCTCCGAGGCCGCGTGGGCGCACGTCGCGAGCTGGTACGACGCGATCCTCGAGCACCCCTTCGTGGTCGGTCTCGCCGCCGGGACGTTGCCGGAGGACGTGTTCGGCCGCTACCTGCTCGACGATGCCCACTACCTCTCCCGCTACGGCAGCACGCTCGCGATGCTGGCCGCGCGTGCGGGCGACCCGGCGCTGTCAGCCGGCCTCGCACGCGCGGCCGCCGAGGCGGTCGAGGCCGAGCGGCTGATGCACGCGGAGTTCCTCGTGCCTCGCGGCCTCGACCCGGACGGGCCTGATGCGGCGGAGCCGACGCCGACCTGTCAGGCCTACGCCGGCACGCTGCTCGCCGACGCCGCGTACGCACCGGTCGAGGTCGGTCTTGCGGGTGTGCTGCCGTGCTTCCGCGTCTATCTGGAGGTTGGGCGCGCGATCGCGGCACAGGCGACCGACGCTGCGCATCCCTACCGCGCCTGGATCGACACCTACTCCGACCCCGCCTTCGACGCCGCGGTCACGCGGGCCGAGGGGTGGGCCGACCACCTCGCGACGGCGGCGACGCCCGAGCGCCGTACGAAGATGCTCGCCGCCTACGAGCGCGCGACGCGATTCGAGTGGATGTTCTGGGACGCGTCGTGGCGCGGGGAGACCTGGCCGAGGGCCTGACCTCCCCGCGCCCACCTGCCGTCACGGGCAGCCGGACATCTCCCGCACCGTGAGCGTCGGAACCCCGTCGCGGACCGCGTCGGCCACCGCCCGGACCCCGTCGGCATACTCGCCCTCGGCGTCCATCGGCGCGAGCAACGGCCAGCGGCGCCCGCTTGCCAGCGCCTCGACGGCGGCCTTCCTCGCCCGGTCGTCTCGCGCGTCCTCGGCACGCCGGAGCTCTCCGACCCAGCCGCACACCACCGGCTCGAGCACCTGGGCGCTGAGCTGGTAGCGGTCGTTGGTGCCGAGGTCGTCGAGTGACGCACGGTCGAGTCCCGGCGGGAGCGGCACACCGGCCAACAGCTCGTCGATCACCTGCGAGGCCTTGTCGGGAGTGACGATCTCCGGCGGCATCGCCGCGAGCCACTCCTGGACCGAGACCGCTCGAACCGTCCGCAGGACAGCCACGATCTCGGCGCGATTCCTCCAGCCGCCGCCGGTGCGGATCTCGGAGAACGTGCCGCCGGACGGGCGCAGCATCACGGCGATGTCCGTGGTCGAGTATCGGAACTCGCTGCCGTCCTGCCCGTCGATCGAGAACGGTCGCGGAGCAGAGACGTCGAGACGGTCCTCGAAGTAGCCGGCGTACTGGTCGGCTCGGTACCAGACGAACTCGAGCTCGCGATCGCCCTTGGTGAACACGATGGTGCCCTCGTCCTCGGCGAACCCGTACACGTGGGTCACCTTCCACCCGGGCTCGCCGACCAGCAGCCGCGGCTGGCGGCCGGCGGCTTCGACGACTGCGGCGGCGTAGCGGATGGGCGCCTCGACCGTCGGCTCGGAGGCGGCAGGAGGCGCGGCCGGCGTCTCGGGGTCGTCGGTCGAGCCCACCCAAGCAGGGACGAGGAGGGCTGCGGCCATGACGGCAGCGGACGCGAGCGCTCCGGCCAGTGGCAAGCGCCACGATCGTCTCGACCGCTGAGGGCGTCGAGCGGTGTCGGCCATGATCTCGTCCAGCAGGGCTCGGTCGGCTCCGCCGAGGTCAGGCGTCGCGTGCCGCACGTACGGGTCGGCGGCGCTGAGCCGGCGGTCGAGGTCGGTGTCGTTCATCGTCCCTCCTCAGGGCTGAGCATGGTGCGGACGCTCATCACGCGTCCGGGTTCGGGACGGTCGTCGCCCAGGGCGTCGCGAAGCCGTCGACGCGCTCGGGACAGGCGGGTCCGTACGGCGCTCGGACTGATCTCGAGGACGCGTGCGATCTCGCGGGGTTCGAGCTCTTCCCACGCCGAGAGCATCAACAGCTCACGGTCGGCGGCTCCGAGCCGCTGCAGCGCCGTTCGGACGGCACTGTGCTCCGCGACGTCGTCGGAGGGGTGGGCGTCGGAGGTCTCGCTCAGCTGCTGCCGCAAGCGCTCGCCGAGGCGCTCGCGGCGGCGCCCACTGCGCTCGGCGTTCGAGCGGACGTGCCGGGCCACCCCGTACAGCCAGAGGCGGCTCTCGTCCCCGGACGGGATCGCGTCCCAGCGCCGCCAGGCGACGAGGAAGGTCTCCGCGACGAGGTCGGCGGCGTCGTCAGGGTGGCGCGTCCGGCGGATGGCGTAGGCGAGGAGCGCGTCGAAGTGGGCGGTGTAGAGCTCGCGGAAGCGCTCCTCGCGAGCCGTGTCTGGTGTCGTCGTCACGTCACGTCATGTCCGGGGCGTAGCCGATCGTGACAGCCGCTACGCGGTCAGCGCAGGGCCGCGTCGCGAGGGCGCCGACGTGGGGCGCCCGGCCAGCACGGTCTCCCATGCGAGGGCGAGACGGTCGACGGCGTCGTCGATGGCGCCCGTGCTGCGGTCGTACGGGAGGCGCAGAGCGGACTCACCACCGCCGTCGGCGTAGAACCGTGGGCCGGCGGTGAGCAACAGGTCCTGGGCCTCCGCGGCGACGACGAGCCGGCTCGAGGCCCGCCTCGGCAGGCGCACCCACAGCGACAACCCGCCGGCGGGGGAGTTGAGACTCCAGTCGGGCAACCGGGCGGTGACCGCCGTCCTGAGTGCGGACCGGCGCGCGCGCAGGGTGTCTCGGCGCTCGTCGAGCACCTCCTCGCGGACGCGGAGGAGCTCCGCGACCGCGAGCTGCTCGAGCACCGGCGTGCCGATGTCGAACGTCTCTCGCGCCGCGACCAGCCGCGGGACGACGGCGTGCGGGGCGCGGATCCACCCGATCCGCAGGCCACCCCAGAACGACTTGCTCGCGGAGCCGAGCGTGATCGCGCCTGGATGGTGCGCGGCCAGCGGGACCGGCATCGCACGCTCCTCGACGTCGAGCGCGAGGTCGAGCATGGTCTCGTCGACGATCGGGACCGTCGTCGAGCGACGCAGGATCGACGCCACCTCGTGACGCATGATGTCGTCCATCAGTGCGCCCGTGGGGTTCTGGAAGTCCGGGATCAGGTACGCCCACGCGACGGGCGCCGCGCGGACGGCCGCGGCGAGCGCGTCGAGGTCGAGGCGGTGGCCGTCGTGCGGCACGCCGAGGACGCGCAGGCCGGTCCGGCGCAGCGAGTCGATGGCGTTCGGGTACGTCGGGCTCTCGACCACGACGCGATCGCCTCTCGCGGCGAGGGTCCGGCTGACGAGGTTGAGCGCGGACTGGGCCCCCGAGGTGACAAGAATCTGGTCGGGATCGGTGGGCAGCCCGCGGTCGGCGTAGCGCTGCGCGACGAGCTCGCGGAGCACCGGGACGCCCACCGTCTCGTACCCGGTCTGCGCGAGGTAGGCGGGCAGCTGTTCCAGCGCGCGGCTGTAAGCCAGCCCGACGCCTGGGGCCGCCTGGCCGGCAGCGATCGTCCAGCCCACCATGCTCGATCCGCTGGGAGGCGTGTACGGAGGACGGGCACCGCGAGGCAGGGTGACGACGCTGCCGGACCCACGCCGCGAGACCAGCAGCTCGGCATCCCGCAGCACCGCGTAGGCGCGGGTCACCGTCGTCCGGCTCAGGGGGAGGGCGGCGGTGAGCTCGCGCTCGCTCGGCAGCCGTGTGCCGGCCGGGCGGCGCCCGTCGAGCACGAGGAGTCGGATGAGGTCGGCCAGTTCGCGGTACCCGGTAGGGTCGTCCGCCTCGATGTCGAGCAGGACGTGGAGACGCTCCGCCGACAGGACCGATGTGGGAGCCATGTAGGCCACCATGTCACGATTGGCTATCGAACGGTAGGCCAATCGCGACGATGATGGACGGCATGGCCCGCGCCCCGTACACCCCTGACACCCAGTCATCCCTCGACCAGCTTCGGTCGGGAAAGCTCGGGCGCCGGCTTCCTCAGCTCGTGTTCGGGCTCATGCTCTACGGCTGGTCGATGGCGCTGATGATCGAGGCAGGCCTCGGTCTGGACCCGTGGGACGTCTTCCACGAAGGACTCACGAAGTACCTCCCGCTCACCTTCGGGCAGGTCACGATCCTCGTCGGTGCCGCAGTTCTGCTGCTGTGGATCCCGCTGCGCCAGTGGCCCGGTCTCGGCACGATCCTCAACGTGATCCTCATCGGCCTCGCCGTCGACCAGGGCCTGTGGCTGCTCGCGCAGCCAGACTCGCTCCTGCTGCGCGTCGTGATGCTGGTGGCCGGTGTCGTGCTCAACGGTCTTGCCGGCGCGCTCTACATCGGGGCGCACCTCGGGCCTGGCCCCCGTGACGGGCTCTTTCTGGGGCTGGTTCGCCGCACCGGCTACAGCGTCCGGTTGATGCGGACGTCGGTCGAGATCACGGTGCTCGCCATCGGCTGGCTGCTCGGCGGGACGGTGGGTGTCGGCACCGTGCTCTACGCGCTGACGATCGGGCCCCTCGTGCAGGCGTTCCTGCCGCTGGTCCAGGTCCGGATGCCGGAGCCTGAGCCTGCAGCGAGCCCGAGCGAGGTCAGACCCGCGTCGCCAGGATGACCGACGCGTCCGGCGCGACCATCACCTCGACGGCGACGAAGCGTTCGTCGGTGAGCCACTGCTCGCGGACGGTGTCGACCCTGCCCTCGTAGATCGGGGGCCAGGTGTGCGACGGCGTGAAGTCGTCGAGGACGGCGATCCCGCCGATCTCCATCAGGTCGGCGACCTGGTCGACGGCGCGCTTCACGTCGCGCACGTCGACGAACAGGAGCGAGAACGGTGCGTGCTGCTCGAGGGCGCTCCAGTCACCGGAGGTCACCTCGACCGTCGGGGTGTCGGAGAACAGGTCCTGCACCGCCTCGGCCAGCGTCGGGTCGAGCTCGGCGCTGACGATCCGAGCACCCTCGGAGACCCCGCTCGACAGCCACGCGGATCCGACGCCGCACCCGGTCCCGAGCTCGGCCAGCGTGCCCCTGCGCGAGGCGGCCAGCGCGGCGAGCAGGCGTCCGGTCTCGTTGCGGGTCGCGGTGATGAAGCCCTTGCGCCGTGACAGGTCCAGGGCGCGCGCGACAAGGGGCGGAACTTCGGTGGGGGCACTCACGTCGCGAGTCTGTCACACGCCACAGCCTGGACACGAGTCTCAGTCAGCGAGATCGTCGGCGGAAATCGGGACAGAGCGGGCGAGTCCGACGTACCGTCGACCCATCATGCGGAAGCAGGTAGTAATCCTCGGCTGCCGCGGCGAGGCCTCCTAGGCCGACACCTCGCCGCGGAGCTTGGCGTTGGCCGACTACCCGCAGCGAGGATCCCGCACCGTACGACCCTCCTCCCGTTCGGGGAATCGGTTTCCAGCGCCATCGGCCAGGACCGACACCAACCCGAAGAGGAGAGAACGATGTCCGAGACGCAGATGCAGTACTCCGAGTGGGGCCCGAGCCGCCACTGGTCCGACGAGTCCCGCGGCGAGGGTCCCCGCAACCCCGTGCAGACCGCCCTCGACCTCCGTGACAACGGCGGCCCGCGACCGGACGACAACTGACCATCATCCGAGATCCCGGTATCAGATGCTGGGACTGGCGCCAGTAGAGTGCACCCATGACACGCAGCTTCTCCCTGGCCGTGATCCCCGGAGACGGGATCGGCCCCGAGGTCGTCGCCGAGGCGACCCGCGTCCTCGACGAGGTCGCGCGCGTCCACGGGATCACCTTCACCCAGACGCCGTACGTTCTCGGTGCCGAGCACTACCTCGAGTCAGGAGAGGTTCTTCCTGACGCGACGCTGGCCGAGATCCGCGGCCACGACGCGATCCTTCTCGGAGCGATCGGCGGCAGGCCGGGCGATCCCCGCATCCCCGCCGGACTCCTGGAGCGCAACCTGCTCCTGCGTCTGCGCTTCGAGCTCGACCACTACGTGAACCTGCGTCCCACCAGGACGTACTCGCAGGTCGACTCCCCGCTGCGTGACGCGGGCGAGGTGGACTTCGTCGTCGTGCGCGAGGGCACGGAGGGCCCGTACGTCGGTAACGGCGGCCGGTTGCGCGCCGACACTCCCCACGAGGTGGCGACCGAGGTCAGCCTCAACACCGCCTTCGGTGTCGAACGCGTCGTGCGCGACGCCTTCGCGCGGGCCCGGACGCGCCGCAACAAGCTGACGCTCGTCCACAAGACCAATGTGCTGGTCCACGCGGGCAGCCTCTGGTCACGCATCGTGGACCAGGTCGCGCCGGAGTTCCCCGACGTCGCCGTCGACTACCTCCACGTCGACGCGGCGACGATCTTCCTGGTGACCGATCCCGCCCGCTTCGACGTCATCGTCACCGACAACTTGTTCGGTGACATCCTGACCGACCTGGCCGGGGCGATCTCCGGAGGCATCGGCCTCGCCGCGAGCGCGAACATCAACCCCGACCGTACGGCGCCGAGCATGTTCGAGCCCGTGCACGGCTCCGCCCCCGACATCGCAGGGCAGGGCGTCGCCGACCCGACCGCTGCCATCGGATCGGTCGCACTGCTCCTCGACCACCTCGGTCTCACCGAGGCCGCCGCGCAGCTCGACCGCGCGATCGCGGCGGACATCACCGCCAGGACAGGACGGCGCACCACCAAGGAGGTGGGGGAGGCCATCGCGTCGCGTGTGGCCGGTGACGTACCGGAGGTGTGACCTTGCCTCCTCTCGTCCCCCTCTGAAAGGTCCAGTACCGTGCCACTCATGACCACCTCTGCCGACGCCACGTTCTCGTTCGCGCTCGAGCCGACCCCGTCGCCCGTGCCAGAGCAGCGTCGCGCCGAGATCCTCGCCGACCCCGGGTTCGGGCGCTACTTCAGCGACCACATGTTCACCGCCGAGTGGACGCCGGAGACCGGATGGACGGCGCCGACGATCAAGCCGTACGGTCCGCTCCAGCTCGACCCCGCCACCGCGGTCCTCCACTACGCCCAGGAGATCTTCGAGGGTCTCAAGGCGTACGCGCACGACGACGGCTCGATCTGGACGTTCCGTCCCGAGGAGAACGCCCGGCGTTTCCAGCGCTCGGCGCACCGCCTCGCGCTCCCCGAGCTCCCGGTCGACTGGTTCGTCGGCTCCATCGATGCGCTCGTCGAGACCGACCGCGCGTGGGTCCCGACCGGCGGCGAGACCAGTCTCTATCTGCGGCCCTTCATGTTCGCCTCCGAGGCGTTCCTGGGCGTGCGACCGAGCAAGCACGTCACGTACTGCGTGATCGCCTCACCCGCAGGCGCCTACTTCTCCGGTGGGGTCAAGCCCGTCAACATCTGGCTCACGCGCGAGTACGCCCGCGCCGGCGCCGGCGGCACGGGCGCGGCGAAGTGTGGTGGCAACTACGCCTCGAGCCTCCTCCCGCAGCAGATCGCCGCCGAGCACGGGTGCGAGCAGGTCGTGTTCCTCGACTCCGAGAAGCACACCTACATCGAAGAGCTCGGGGGCATGAACCTCTACTTCGTCCACGACGACGGCACCATCGTGACGCCGGCCAGCGACTCGATCCTCGACGGCATCACGCGCGACGCGGTCAGCACGATCGCAGCCGACCTGGGTCGCACCGTCGAGCAGCGTCGCTACACCATCGACGAGTGGATCGACGGTGTCGCGAGCGGACGGGTGACCGAGGTGTTCGCCTGCGGCACCGCAGCGGTCGTGACGCCGGTCGGTGCCCTGCGCTGGGACGGTGGCGAGGCGGTCTGCAGCGACGGCGACGGCGGCAAGGTGACGATGGCGATCCGCGAGGCGCTCATCGATCTCCAGTACGGCCGCGCCGAGGACACCCACGGCTGGATGCACCGCAGCGGATGAGGCGTGGGCGGCGGCGACGGCCCCCCACCACGCCGGACGACCTCAGCGTCCGCCGGTGACGACGACCTGGCCGCGGTTGCGGCCGGCCATCAGCCGGGCGAACGCCGCGGGCGCGGAGGCGAGACCCTCGTGGCGCTCCTCGTGCAGCGTCAGCGATCCGTCGGCGAGCAGTGCCGCGACCTCGGCGAGCTGGGCGCCGACGAGGTCGCCGTGGTCGTACACGACCATCCCGTGCACCGTGGCGCGCGCCATGATGATCGCGGCGACGGGCAGCGTCGTGGGAGGCCCGTCGTTGTACTGGTCCATGAGCCCGCACAGCGAGACCCTCGCGTGCGGCGCGAGCCGGCGCACCACGGCGTGCAGCGTCGGCATGTCGCCCATGTGCAGATAGCCGTCGATGCCGTCCGCGCACGCCGCTGCCAGCGCGTCCTCCCAGCCGTCGCGCCCGCGGACGACCGCCGCCGCGTACCCGAGCCGGTCGATCGCGTCCGCCGCCTTGTCGTCGTCGCCCACGATCGCCACCGTCCGCGCCCCACGGTCGCGGGCCAGCGCCCCGGCGACAGAGCCGACGCCCCCGGTCGCCGCGCCGACGACCACGGTCTCGCCGGGCCGAGGTGTGAGGTGTCGGACGATCGCGGCGTACGCGGTGAGCCCCGGCATCCCGAGTGCGCCGAGCGCGGCGGAGGCGGGGACCCCAGCGGGCACACGGACGAGTGTGGTCTGCTTCGCGGCGACGACGGCCTCGGCCCGCCAGCCGGTCTCGGCCAGCACGAGCGCTCCCTCGGGGATGTCGGCGGCGCGCGACGCGACCACGCGCCCGACGGAACGACCGGGGACGACGTCGCCGACGGCGACGGGGGCGTCGTCGAGGTGCCGTCCCGCCAGCGTCGAGCGGAGGTAGGGGTCGAGCGAGAGGTCGAGCACCGAGACGCGGACCTCGTCGTCGCCGAGTGTGGGAACCTCGACCTCGGAGAGGGCGAGGTCGTCCGGCCGGGGGAGTCCGCTGGGGCGGCGGCGCAGCACGACGGCGTCGACGTGGCGGGGTGCAGTCATCGGAGGGCCTCTTCCTCGGTGAAAGTGTGCTGAGCCATAATGGAACACCATTCCATCAGGTGTGACGACGGATCCCTCCGGTCGGCACGCCGCGTCGGAAGGAGCGCCGGTGCCACCGTCGGACTCCCACCTCTTCGGTCCGCTCGTCTCCGCGCGCGATCTCGACGCGCAGCGCCGCCTCTTCGCGTCCGTGCTCGGGATGGAGGAGCGGGGAGAGACCGTGCTCGGCGCGCGTGACGCGGGCGTCCTCCTCGGCGCTGGAGCGGGGGAGACCTCCGTCGTGGCGCTGCAGACTCCTGGAGCCGTCGCGGGAGCCGTGGTGTGCCGGTTCGAGGCGCCCTCGGACGAGACGGTCCGTGATCCCGCTGCGCCGCTGGACCGCGACGCGTTCAAGGTCATCGACTTCCACGCGCCCGACCTCGCGGCGGCGGCCGCCCAGGCCGCGGCGGCCGGCTTCGACGTGACGGCGCCGGACGGTGAGTACGACATGGCGGGCACCGGGCTGAGAGAAGCACACGTCCGAGGCGCCGACACCCTCACGGTGGCCCTGCTCGGCGGCGCGCCCGGAGCGCTCGATCCCTACGTACGGGTGACCGACAGGGCGGTCAGCGAGGTCCTCGGCATCACCGCGCCCGTGAGCGACGTCGACGCGGCCGAGGCCTTCTGTGCCGACGTCTTCGGCTGGAAGGTCGTGCACGAGTACGTCGTCGACGGCGCGTCCGTCGCCGACCTGGTGGGTGCTGGCACGCGGGTCAGGATGGAGGGCTGCTGTGTCGGGACCGCCGCCGACGAGCCGTACATCGGGCTGGTCAGGTACGTGGTCGAGCGCGGTGGGGAGGCGGGTGCGTCGCTGCGGGGGCGCGCCGTCCCCCCACGCCGCGGCCTGCTCGGTGCGGTGGTCGTCACCGGTGACCTGGACGGCGTGCGAGAGCGTGCGGGCGTGCTGGCGGGGGAGACGGTCGGTCTGACGCTCGCGCCGTTCGGCGAGACGCGGGCGGCGGTGGTCCACCCTCCGTCGGGAGTGCCGCACCTGGTGATCGAGGTCCAGGGAGACCAGGCATGAACGAGACGTTCGACGTGGTCGTCGTGGGTGCCGGGACCGCGGGCATCCCGTGCGCCGTCCATGCCGCTGACGCCGGCGCTCGTGTGCTCCTCGTGGAGAAGGACACCCGCATCGGCGGCACGCTGCACCTCAGCGGAGGACACATGGCGGCCGGTGGCTACCGCCGCCAGCGCGAGCGGGGGATCGAGGACAGCCCCGAGGCACATCTGGCCGACATCCGCCGCATCAGCAGCGGGACAGCGCGCGACGATCTGGTCCAGATCGTCGCCCGCGAGGCTCCGGCGACCCTCGACTGGCTCGACGACCACGGCTTCGCCTTCGCGCCCGAGACACCGCGGATCATCTACGGGCACGAGCCGTACGAGACGCCGCGGACCAGCTACGGCACCGACGAGGGCGTGTCGGTCCTCGACGTGCTCAGGCCCGAGCTGGAGCGTGCGTGCGCCGAGCAGGGCCTGGTGCTGTGGACGAACGCGGCCGTGACCGAGATCCTGACCGACGAGTCCGGGGCCGTCGTCGGGGTCGACGTCTATCGCGAGGGTCGGGACGTCGCGGTGTCGGCCGCCGCCGTGGTGCTCGCGACCGGTGGCTACGGCGCCGACCCCGACCTCTTCGCCGAGCTCGAGGGCGCACCGCTGGTCTCGGCCGCGGCGCGCACCGCGACCGGCGACGGACTCCACCTGGGGATGTCGGTCGGCGCGCGGCTGCAGGGACAGGGCACCTCTCTTCCCACGTTCGGCGGACTCCCCGATCCCCGTACCCCCGGGCGCGCCAACTGGTCCGACCGGCAGCGGCTCACCAGCGAGCGTCCCCCCTGGGAGATCTACGTCGACCGGCACGGTCGGCGGTGGGTGGCCGAGGACGAGGGGTCGATCGACCTCAAGGAACGCGCGCTCGCCGAGGTCACCGACCAGACCTTCTGGACGGTCTTCGACGACGTGGCGCTGTCGGCCGCGTCCGGGACGACGCAGCAGATGGTCGTCGGCAAGGAGCCGGACGAGGTCCGCGCGATGATGAACACCCGTCCCGGCCTGCATGCCGCCGACACCCTCGACGATCTCGCGGACCTCGCAGGCATCGACGCTGCCGGCCTGCGCGAGACCGTCGGCACCTACAACGAGGCGGTCGCGAGCGGGCACGACCCGGCGCACGGGCGGACGTTCCTCCCGGCGCCCATCGCCGCTCCGCCGTTCTACGCGGTCCGGAACCACGCGATCACGTTGGTGACCTTCCAGGGCCTGGACGTGGACACATCCCTCGCGGTCCGGGACGAGTCGGGGAACCCGATCCCCGGGCTGTACGCCGTCGGCGAGGTCATCGGCGCGGGCGCGACCTGTGGCAACAGCTTCTGCTCGGGGATGCTCGTCACCCCCGCACTCACCTTCGGCCGGCTCCTCGGGACCGACCTGGGGCGAGCCGTCACGCCGAGAAGAGAGCCTTAGCCGGGTCGTCGTGCAGCGTGACCACCAGGAGGTCACGGTCGGCGTCGTAGGCCAGCGTCACGTCCACACGTCGTGCGAGGGTCGGGTCGTCGCCGCCGGCGCCGGCGTCACCGTAGCCACGGGCGACGTCGCGCAGCGTGATGGTGGCCGGCCCCACCGGGTCGTTGTCGGGCCACTCCTCGGTCACACGCTGGGCGATCCCCGTGAGCACCGCGTCGTACATCGGCAGGGCATCGGGGTCGGCGTCCGGCACCACGAGCTCCGGCAGGCCGAACCTCGCCAGGCCGTGGGTCGTGGTCGTCGACTCGTCGGGACGCTCCAGGACGAACCACTCGCTGATCCTTAGCACCTCGGGGTGCGGCGCTTCGGGTCCGAGCAGGCGGGGAACGGCCGCGTCCACCACGATGCCGACGTGCTCGGCGGCCAGCGCCCGCGCCTCGGCCTGGGTGCGTCGCTGCACCTCCAACGCCTCGGAGACGTCGGACTCCGCGGACACGGCGGTCGCGTACGTCAAGGACTCGGCGTAGCGGACCGCCTTGGGGCTCGAGCCCCGGGCGAGCAGGAGGCTCACAGGCGGCAGCGGAGGAGCGGGGGAGTCGGACTCGAGCGGCTCGTCGGTGAGGACGACGTACAGCGCGGCGACCCCGCGGGGGATCGGGACGGGCCGCGTCACGACGTCGTCGGGTCCGAGCCGACCTGCACCAGGAGCTTGCCGAAGTTGGTGCCCTTGAGCATCCCCACGAAGGCGTCGGGCGCGTTGTCCAGTCCTTCGACGACATGCTCCCGGTAGCGGATCTTGCCCTGGGCGACCCAGTCGCCCATCTCCTCCTGGAACGGGCGGTAGTGGAGCCTGACGAACTCGCGCTGGATGAAGCCGCGGACGGTGAGGCTGCGGACGAGGATCCGGTTCATGAGGGCGGGCAGCCGGTCGGGGCCCTCGGGGGTGCCCGTCGCGTTGTACTGCGAGACGAGGCCGCACACCGGGATGCGACCGAACTCGTTCATGCGTGGCAGCACCGCCTCGAAGACCTTGCCCCCGACGTTCTCGAAGTAGACGTCGATGCCCCCGGGAGTCGCGGCGGCGAGCTGGTCGACGAAGTCGGGTGCGCGGTGGTCGATCGCCTCGTCGAAGCCGAGCTCGTCCTTGACATATGCCACCTTGTCCGGTCCGCCGGCGATCCCCACGGCGCGCGCGCCCTTGATCCTTGCGATCTGGCCGACCGCCGAGCCGACCGGTCCGGCGGCCGCGGCGACCACGACCGTCTCGGACGGCTGTGGGTCGGCGATCACCAGCAGGCCGGCGTACGCAGTGAACCCGGGCATCCCGAGCACGCCGAGCGCCGTCGTGATGGGGGCGCGTGCCGGGTCGATCCGACGTACGGCCTTGTCGGAGGCCACGGCGTACTGCTGCCAGCCGGTGTGGGCGAGGACGATGTCGCCCACCTCGTACAGGTCGCTGCGGGTGGCGACCACCTCGCACACCGTCCCGCCCTCCATCACGCCGCCGACCGGGACCGGGACGGCGTACGACTCGGCCTCCGACATCCGACCGCGCATGTAGGGGTCGAGGGAGAGGTAGATCGTCCTCAGGAGCAGCTCGTCGGGGCCCGGCTCGGCCGTCGGCTCGTCGTCGAGGACGAAGTTGTCCGACGTGGGCTCGCCGTGCGGTCGGCTGGCGAGCCGCACGGCGCGGTTGATCGTGGGCATTGAGGCTGCGCTGGAAGTCATGGTTCTCTCAGTCTAGAGTGGGGCCCATGCATCACATGACCCTCGTGATCATTCATCAGCGCGTCTGACCCGCGATCCGGGTCCGACGCGCAGCCTCTCGTACTCCGAGGGGCTTTTTTGTTGTCCCGCGCGCGAGGAAGTTCCACCATGAGCACCGCACCCGACCCCACGTTCCACGTCTACGACACCACCCTGCGCGACGGCGCCCAGCAGGAGGGTCTCAACCTGTCCGTCGCCGACAAGCTCGTGATCTCGCGCCACCTCGACGAGCTGGGCGTGGGCTACATCGAAGGCGGTTGGCCGGGCTCGAACCCGAAGGACACGGAGTTCTTCGCCCGCGCGCGGACGGAGCTGTCGCTGCAGAACGCGACGCTCGCCGCCTTCGGGGCGACCCGCCGTGCCGGGTCTGCCGCGGGCGACGACGCGCTCGTCGGGGCGTTGCGCGACTCGGGCGCCTCGGTCGTGACGCTCGTCGCCAAGAGCCACGACCGCCATGTCGAGCTAGCGCTGCGGACCACGTTGGAGGAGAACCTCGCGATGGTCCGCGACACGGTGCGCCACCTGCGCTCAGAGGGGCAGCGCGTCTTCCTGGACTGCGAGCACTTCTTCGACGGATACCGCGCCAACCGGTCCTACGCGCTGGAGGTCGTCCGCGCGGCCGCCGAGGCGGGCGCCGAGGTCGTCGTGCTCTGCGACACCAACGGCGGCATGCTGCCGCACTGGGTCGGCGAGATCGTCTCCGACGTCGCCGCGACCACGGGAGCGCGGCTGGGCATCCACGCCCACAACGACACCGGCTGCGCGGTGGCGAACTCGGTGGCCGCCGTCCAGGCCGGTGCCACGCACCTGCAGGGCTGCATCAACGGGTACGGCGAGCGGACCGGGAACGCCGACCTCGTCACGTCGGTCGCCAACCTCGAGCTCAAGCTGGGTCAGAAGGTCATGCCACGGGGCTCCCTGCGGGAGGCGACCCGCATCGCTCACGCCATCGCCGAGGTGACCAACTATCCGCCAGGCGCGCGGCAGCCGTACACGGGCGTCTCGGCCTTCGCGCACAAGGCGGGCCTGCACGCGAGCGCGATCCGGGTCGACCCCGACCTCTACCAGCACATCGATCCCGAGCTCGTCGGCAACGACATGCGTCTCCTCGTCTCAGAGATGGCCGGCAGGGCGACGATCGAGCTCAAGGGCAAGGAGCTCGGCTTCCACCTCGCCGACGACCCGGCGATGCTGGTGCGCGTGACCGAGGTCGTGAAGGAGCGTGAGCAGGCCGGCTACACGTTCGAGGCGGCCGACGCGTCGTTCGAGCTGCTGCTGGCCGAGCTCGTCGAGGGCCGGCGGCCCTCCTACTTCGACGTGGAGTCGTGGCGCGTGATCACCGAGTCGCACCACGCGGCGGGGGAGGAGGCACCGTCGGAGGCGACGGTCAAGCTGCGTGCGGGCGGCCGTCGGTACGTCGTGACCGGCGAGGGCAACGGTCCCGTCTCAGCGCTCGACCATGCGCTGCGTACGGCGATCGAGCAGGCGTTCCCCGATGTGTCGACCTTCGGGCTGAACGACTACCGCGTGCGCATCCTCGACGAGGCCGGCGGGACGGACGCGAGGATCAGGGTTCTCCTCAGCACCACCGACGGCAGATCGACCTGGACCACGGTCGGCGTCGGGCACAACATCGTCGAGGCGTCCTGGGAGGCGCTGCTCGACGCGTTCACGTACGGGTTGCGCCACCACGGCTGACGTCAGCACCGACGAGAGGACCCGACGACCACCCCGTACTGCGTGATCGTCGGGTCCTGCGTCAGCGTGTCACCAGTTGGTCGCGCCACCCGGCAGCCGCTTGCCCGGCGGCCGGTACAGGTACGAGACTCCGCCGGTCGAGTCCTGCCAGACCTTCTCGAAGTTCTCGCGGGTGTAGACGTTGCGGACGGCCTCGTTGCTGCTCGACGCAGGGTCGTTGAGGATCGGGTCGCCGTCAGCGGTGAAGCCGATGAGCACCATCAGGTGGCCGTTGGTCTCGTAGCCCGCCTCGGGCATCTCGTCGAGGTCCCACGACAGCGACGTGATCACCGGGATCCCCGCCGCGACCAGCCGCTCTGCCTCGGCGAGCGACCGCAGTCGGGTGACGAAGGTGTCGAGCCCGAAGGTGTGGGCGTACGCCGCGTTGAACGGCCAGTTGCCCGCACCCTCGTAGGTGTAGTCCCACGTCTTGATCGCGGCGTAGTCGACCTGGGGGTCCCCGTTGGGAGCGACGATGTCAGCGAGCTCTCGGCGCGGCACCTGGTACCGCTTGCCCCAGTAGTACTGCACCATCGTCGTCGACGTGGGCGAGCACCAGACCTGGCCGCCGCCGCCGAACTCGGGGTACTCGCCCTTGTGGATGTTCTGCGAGAACCGAGGGACGGGCAGCTCGACGTGGCGGCCGAGCGTGAAGTCGCTCGTGACCCCGTCGTCTCCGGCGAGCAGCTCGTTGGTCATGGTCGTGACCCCGTCGAGGCGCGGGGACTTCCGGGTGCCCTCAGGACGGAGCAGCGTGACCCGCGTCTGGTAGGCGACCGGCTCTCGGCCGGTGCGGGCGGAGAACGTGTCCGTCCAGATGTTGGCGTTGGCATCGCCCTGGCCGTCGACCGACGTCCGGTGGATGTCGCCGGCCGCGAAGTCGTCGCCGGAGGCCCAGCGGCCCATCACGTACCACTTGGTCCACGTGCCGTCGGGCAGCTTGCCGCGGAAGGTGGTCTCGACGAACGTGCCGGTCGGTGTCCGCGCGTTCCAGGACGTGATCGACTCGTCGATCGCGTAGCCGGGCGTGACGACCGGGGACGTCCAGCGTCCGTACACGTACGACTTCTCCGTGCCGGCCGCGAAGGGGTCGGCGTAGGTGGTCGTCCGCTTCGACCTGGGGCTGATGACGAGGCTCCCGTCGAGCGCGGGGATCACGCCCTCCCAGGTGCCGCGTGCGAAGTCGCGGACGCTGTCCCAGTGCTTCGCGGTGATCTGGGGCGACGCGACGGTGGGCTCGGATGTGGCGTTGACCGGGGCGACCGGGGCGGTCACGGCGGCGATGGTGGCAAGGCTTGCGATACCTATCGCGGTCTGACGGAACATGGCGCTCCTCGGGCTGGTGAGTGCGGCGATCTTCCCGCACGATCAGCCTGGCAGGGAACACTGCGTCTCGCCCCTCGGATGGTAGACGTCGGGGCCGCCCGCGTCGCGGTGCGATATCCGGAACGTATCCCGAGTCAGGCAGTCTGGAGCCGGGCATCCGTCCCGCCGGCGCGGGCCGCCGTGGGGCCCGTCGGTCGGGAGCGGCGCGTGCCGAGGGAGCGCTGGGCGAGCCGCTCGTAGCGGTCGAGGGCCGCGATCGGGTCGCGGTAGACCGGCCCGAGCGCGATGGCACCCGCGGCTGCCGCCTGCACCTCGGCGCCGAACCGCGAGAGCGAGATCGGGACCGGACCGAGGCCGGTCGTCCGGCGGAACGCGTCGAGGACGACCGGCGCCGCGGGCGGATAGGCAGTGAATGCCTGCCCGGCCAGGACCACCCTGTGGGGGTCGAGGAGATCGCGGACGATCGCCACCGCCCGCCCGAGGTGGTCGGCCCGCGCCATGAGCAGCGCGTGCGCCGTCGCGTCCCCGCTGAGCCCCGCGGCGTGCACCAGCTCGACGTCGGGCCGGGTCACGATGCCCGCGGCGTGCGCGGCCGGCCCGATCGCGGCGACGGTGGCGCCGAGGCAGCCGCGTGACCCGCAGGAGCAGGGGGCGTCGGAGGTGGTGGGCAGGTGGGTGACACTGCCGGTCCGGCGTCCGCCCGACGGGACGGCGCCGTCATGCACCGTGGCCACGCCCACGGTCTCTCGTGCGTAGACGTAGACCGTCGTGCCCTGGGCGTGCTCCGGCGACGACAGGAGGTCGGCCGCAGCGACCGCGGCGACGTGGTCGGCCGTGGCGGTGGGCAGCGCGGTGACGTCGCGCAGCGCACGCCCGGCGACCATCGGTGAGCGGTCCAGCGCCTCCCACGGTGCGACGACGGCCGCGGTCACGAGCGTGCGGTCGCCGATGCCGGCCCGGAGCCCGACCAGACGACGAGCGGCGACGGTAGCGAGGTCGCGGTCGCTGCCCCGGGTCGGGAGATGGGCGATGCCGAGGACCCGTCCCCGGAGGTCGGTCAGGGCGACGGTGGTCACCAGCCGCCCGATGTGGACGGCGCCGGCCGACAGGCGCCTGTCGTCGACCTCGACCGGGATGCTCGGTCGCCCGACGTGCCCGCTGCGCGTGCAGTCGGGGCGTTCGCGCAGCAGCCCGCGCCGTGCCAGGGCGGTGACCTGCCGACCGACGGTCGCGGCGCTCAGACCGGTGGAGTCCGCGATCTGGTCCCGGAAGGCGACCCCGTGGTGGAGAACCGTGCGAAGCACGAGCCCGGCGGTCGAGCTGTCCTGCTGGAACGTCTTCACGAGCCCTCGTTTCGTCACGGCGTCATCGCGGAGCCACTTAAGTGGATAAAGTTAGGTGACTAGGGCGACCTTAGCGTCAGCGGGCTCCTCGGCGCAGCATTCTCGACCGCTGGGACGTCGGCGCGGTTGCCGTCAAGGTGACCGCAACCCTTCGACGACCCGCCCTGGCGGGTCACCCTGGGAGAGTGCGGGTGGAGGGCAGACGGCGGCCCTCCACCCGCGTGCCTCTCCGCGAGGAGACGCTCAGCGTGTCTGGGCGCCTGCGGCGAGGGCGCGGTCGTAGTCGGCGAGCAGACGCGCGCGCAGACCGGCCGCGCGCTCGGCGTGCGCGCGCTGGAGCCGTACGTACTCGGCCTTGCCCTCGGGCGTCTCGATCGGCACCGGCGTGCAGCCCAGCGCGGAGAGGTCGTACGGCGCGGCGCGCATGTCGAGCTCGCGCACGTCACGGGCCAGCGCGAAGCAGTCGACCAGCAGGTCGGAGTCTCCGTACGGCACGAGCTTCATGGCCCACTTGTAGAGGTCCATGTTGGCGTGCAGGCAGCCCGGCTGCTCCATGGCGCGCTGGGTCTCACGGCTCGGCGACGACGCGTTGCGGGGTGCCGCCTCCGGCGTGAAGAACCGGTAGGCATCGACGTGGGTGCACCGGAGCTGGTGGGCCTCGACGACGGCATCGGTCCCAGCCGTGCCCAGGCGCAGGGGCCACGACGCATGGCGGACCTCGTCGGGAGCCTGGCGATAGACCATGGCCCACTCGTGCAGACCGAAGCAGTCGGTCCGGCCCGGACGCGAGGCCGTGAGCGCGAGCAGACCGCGGGTCCACTCGAAGCCGTCCCGTCGGCCGGCGATCCGCCCCAGGTCGGCGCCGACGCCGTCGTCGTACGTGCGGTACGTCCCGAGCTGCGCGTACTCCGACGCGTCACCGCCGAGCACGACGCCCGCGCCGGGGTGCCAGCGCATCAGCCGAGCGGGGGAGTAGCCGTAGTACTCGAAGAGGAAGTCGTCGACCGGATGCTTCTCACCGCGTTGCCGGCGTCGCACCCGGCCGGTGACGTAGGGCTCGACCCGGGCGCGGTGACGCTGCGCCCGCTCGCGCCAGTCGCGCTCGTCGAGCCTCAGGCGCACTGGTCGCAGGTCCCGAAGATCTCGAGGGTGTGCGACATCTGCCGGAACCCGTTCTCGGCACCCACCTGCTCGACCCACCGTTCCAGCGCCGGGCCCTGGACCTCCACCGTGCGGTTGCACTCACGACAGACGAGGTGGTGGTGATGGTGGTCGGTCATGCACCGGCGATAGAGGACCTCGCCGTCGTCGCTGCGCAGCTGGTCGACCTCCTCGGCGTCGACCAGCGCCTGGAGATTGCGGTAGACCGTCGACAGCCCGACGGACTCGCCGCGGTCACGCAGCGCGTCGTGGATCTCGCGCGCGCTCGCGAAGCCGTCGAGGTCGGCCATCACAGCGGCCACGGCGCGCCGCTGGCGCGTCGTACGCACAGGCGTCTCGGTCATGCGGCCTCCTCCGCGAGGTCGTGCGCCGGGCGGCCCCGCCGTCGCCACGAGCGTGCGAGGTGCCCCACCACCGCCACGGCGAGGAACACGGCGAGGCCGACGATGACGATGGTCGGGCCGGGCTGGGTGTTGATCTCGTAGCTGCCGAGCAGGCCCGCGACGGCGGCGAAGGTGCCGATCACCATCGCGAGGAGGAACGTGCCGCGGAAGCTGCGGCTCACCTGCTGCGCCGCGGCGACCGGTACCACCATGAGCGCCGAGACCAGCAGCAGTCCGACGGTCCGCATCGACACGGTGACCGTCACCGCCGCGAGCACGGCGATCAGCAGGGCGTACGCCTGCACGGGCACGCCGGAGACGCGCGCGTGCTCCTCGTCCTGGCACACCGCGAACAGCTGCGGCGACAGGCCGATCCCGAGCAGGAGGACGACCGCCCCCAGGATGCCGACGATGACGAGGTCGCCGGCGCCGATGGTCGTGATCGACCCGAAGAGGTAGCTGTTGAGCGCTGCTGCCGAGCCGCCGGCGAGGTTGGTCAGCATGACGCCGCCGGCCAACCCGCCGTAGAAGAGCAGCGCGAGGGCGACGTCGCCGCTCGTGCGGCCGTACGTGCGCAGCAGCTCGATCGCGACGGCGCCGAAGATGCTCACGACGACGGCGGTGAGCAGCGGCTGGGTGTTGGTGAGCAGGCCGGCGGCGACTCCGGTGAGGGCGATGTGGCCGATCCCGTCGCCGAGGAGCGCGAGGCGCCGCTGCACGAGGTACATGCCGATCGCCGGCGCCGTCAGGCCGGTGATGACAGCGGCGAGCAGTGCTTGCCGCATGAAGTCGTACGAGAGGATGTCGATCACGCCGGCCACACCCCCGACTCGTCGATCCCGGTCCGCGGCTGAGGGGCGACCAGGTGCGGATGGTGCTGGTTGTGCGGCTCGGCGGCTGCGGCGGGGTCGCCGCCGGAGCACGGACCGTCGTAGGAGACACGGCCCGCGCGCAGGACGACGGCCCGGTCGATCATGGGCTCGAACGGTCCCAGCTCGTGCGCGATCATGAAGATCGCACGGCCCTCGCCCAGGAGCCGCGCGAACAGCTCCGCGAGCGCGAGCTGGCTGCGGGCGTCGACCCCGGCGGTGGGCTCGTCCATCACCAGGAGGTCGGGGCGCGAGGCCAGACCGCGGGCGATCATCACGCGCTGCTGCTGTCCGCCCGACAGCTCGCTGGCCGGCTCGTCGGCATAGCCCTCCAGGTCGACGAGCGAGATCGCCTCGGCGACACTGCGACGGTCCTCGCGGGAGGAGAGCCCGGCGAACGGTCGCCGCGAGAGGCGACCGCTCATCACGACTTCGCGGACCGTCGACGGCACACCGGCCGCCGCGGTGGACCGCTGCGGCACGTAGCCGATGCGCTGACGGTCGCGGAACCGCCGCAGCGGGGTGCCGAAGAGCCGGACCTCGCCTGCCGCGATCGGGATGACGCCCATCGCCGCCCGCATCAGGGTCGTCTTGCCCGAGCCGTTGCTGCCGAGCAGCACGACGAACTCCGACTCGTGGACGGCGAGGGAGACACCGCGCACGACCTCGCGTCCTCCCAGGACGACGTGCACGTCGTCGATGGTGAGCGGATCGGTGGAGGCGGAGGCTGTCATGAGCAGCGGTTCGCCTTCTGCAGGGCGGCGAGGTTCTGACGCATGAGCGTCAGGTAGGTGTCGTCGCTGTCGTCGTCGGTGAGTCCCTCGATGGGGGAGAGCACGGCGGTGGTCGCCCCGCTCTCACGGGCGATCGTGTCCGCCGTGCGCGGGCTGGTGAGCTCTTCGGTGAACACGGTGGTGACGCCTTGGCTCTCGACCAGGTCGGCGATGTCGGCGAGCTGCTGCGTCGTGGGCTCGGTGTTGGGCTCGATCCCGGCGATCGCGACCTGCGTCAGGTCGTAGGCGTCGGCCAGGTAGCCGAAGGCCGCGTGGCTGGTCACGAACGTGCGGGTCTCGCACTGCGCGAGGCCCT
This sequence comes from Mumia sp., assembly GCF_028803055.1. Taxonomy (NCBI): domain Bacteria; kingdom Bacillati; phylum Actinomycetota; class Actinomycetes; order Propionibacteriales; family Nocardioidaceae; genus Mumia; species Mumia sp. Next base: position 695 of record NZ_JARBCJ010000024.1, on the reverse strand, counting down.
CGTCGAACTCGGTGCCCAGAGCCGTGAGCTCGGTGTCGAGCGCGCCGGCGTTCGTGCGGTAGGCGTCGGCGTTGTCGGGATCGATCTCGGCGAGCCGCTCGGCGACGGCGTCGGCGATCTCGCTCATGCGTTCGGGGTCGAGCCACACGTGCGGGTCCTCGCCCTCGTGGTCACCCGTCGCGTGGTCATCGTCTGCCTTGCCCCCCTCCTCGACGGTGTGGTCGTCGTCGGTCACGCCGAGGAGCTCGACGATGTCGGCCACGTCGAGCCGCGCCTCGTCGGGCAGGCCGCTCTGGTCCACGGCTTCGTCGACCTGCGGCTGGAAGCCGTGGAGGAACACGACGAGGTCGGCGTCGGTCACCGCCGCCATCTGCTTGGCGGTGAGCTCGACGTCGTGCGGCTCGACGCCCGGCTGCGTCAGGTTGTCCACGTCCACCATCGTGCCCCCGATCTGCTCGACCACGTACGCGAACGGGTACGCACCGGCGACCACCTTGACGGGGTCGTCCGACCCGCCGGCGTCGTCACCGCCGCACGAGGCGAGAGCGAGGACGAGCGGAGCGACGGCGAGGGCGCAGAGCCGACGACGGGCCGAGAAGAGGCGGAGCATGAGGGAGAGCCTATTGCAGTTGGGAACCATTCTCAAAACGGATTCTGCTGCAGGCCTCGTCTCACCCGAGCATCGCCGTCACGAA
>NZ_JARBCJ010000249.1:0-3817 GCF_028803055.1 Mumia sp. | reverse complement strand
GTCGCGTCGCTCTCCGACATGGTCGAGGAGCACATGGCGCCGCCGCTGCCCAGCGTGGGAGCCGGTGAGCCGGTCGAGGAGGCCGTCGGCGAGCTTGAGAACGCCGATGCGGTCGTCGTCCACGAGGACGGGGATCCGGTCGGCGTGCTGACCCGTCAGGACCTCCTCGGGTACGTCGCCACGCTCTGACCCTCCAGCCCTCTGGCCCCCGACCCGGCTCCCGTGTGCCGGTTCGTCCCATCTGGGGCAGGATGCCCGTTATGCGTGCGTGAGTGCGTCACGCATGGGCCGGGTTGGGGGATCCATGGGCGGCAAGGAATTCTGGAACAAGCGGTCGGGTCGCTTCGTGGCGTCGGCCGCGGTGTTGTTGCTGATGGGTCTCCTCGGCGCGCCGCCTACGGGTGCGGTGCCGGCCGTTGCGCCTGCGGACGTCCCGCCGGCGACAGGCACCAACGCCGTCATCACGGTCAAGGTGGGCGCCGATCGTGTCGGCACGACCGGCGTCACCAACCTGGCCGGCACCACGCTGCAGCTGTACAACGGCACCACCGCGCCGACGACCCCGGTCGCCGACAGCTGGGCCACGTGTGTCTCGGACGCCGACGGGGACTGCAGCTTCGTCGTCCCCAACACCCAGACCGGGGCGGCCGGATGCCTGGGTGGCGCAGGGGTCAACTGCGACCGGAGGTTCTGGATCGTCCAGACCGACGCGCCCTCCGGCTTCACCGAGAACCCGACCCTCCGTACGGGCAACGGTGATGGGAGCGGGTCGCAGGAGACGCCGTACCGGTTCCGGACGGGCACGACCCTGCGCGCCGGCAACACCTACACCTCGGCCGCCGACTTCATGATCGGTTCGGGAAACACGAACCGTGTGGCGTCCGGCGGCGTCTGGCAGCAGTCCCGGGTCAACCCAGCGCCCGTGCAGCAGTGCGGGCTCGACGTCGCGCTGATCCTGGATCTGTCGGGATCGGTTACTGCTCCTCAGCTCGCGAATCTCAAGGCCGCAGCAGACACCTTCACCGACTCGCTCGTCGGGACGCCGTCGCAGATGGCGCTCTTCTCGTTCTCGACGACCTCACCTGCGCTCGGGGCGACTCAGAACTATCCAGGCCTCGTGCCCGTCTCCACACAGAACGGCGCGGACGACTTCAAGTCGCGGTACACCAGCTGGACCGCCAGTGGCGGCACGAACTGGGACCGCGGGCTGGCGGTCGCAGCGCAATCGTCACCGACGTACGACATCGCGGTCGTCATCACCGATGGTGACCCGACGTACTACTCCCAGCCTGCAGAGGGCCCCGGCAACTTCAACCGACTTCGCGAGACGGAGAACGGGATCTTCTCGGCCAACGCCCTCAAGGCGAAGGGCACGCGGACGATCGCCGTCGGCGTCGGCGCGGGGGTGAGCGACCCGGCCACTCGACTCAACCTGTCGGCGATCTCGGGCCCGACCCGGTACGACGGGACGAACGCGTCGACCGCAGACTACTACCAGGTCTCCAACTACGGGGTTGTGGGTGACGCGCTGCGCGAGCTGGCGCTCGGAGACTGTGCCGGCTCCTTGTCGGTGGTCAAGCAGATCGTCGGCGCCGACGGCGACATCGCCAACGCCACGCCCGGCGGCGCCGGATGGACCTTCGATGCCTCGACCGCGTCGACCGGTGTGACACTGCCGACGACGAGCGCGACGACGGACTCCTCCAGCGCGGTGAACTATCCCATCACCTTCAGCGGCGGCGTGACCTCCGGCGCGATCGAGGTGCAGGAGCAGACTCAGCCGGGGACCGCGCTCTTCCCGGTGGGCGGAGCGAACGCCGTCTGTACGAACCTCGACACGGGCGCGAGCGTGCCCGTCGTCAACGCCGGGGCGGCGGGCTTCACGGTGGACGTGTCGAGCACGGCCGCGGTGAGCTGCACGGTCTACAACCAGGCGGCGGCACCGGCGTCGGTGACGGTGGACAAAGAGTGGGTGATCAACGGCGCCGACCCCGTGCCGGAGGGCAATCAGCCCTCGGGGTTCACTGCTCAGCTGACGCTCACCGGTCCAGGCGACGACCCGGCGACCGACCAGGGGTGGGGGGTCACCCGGACGGGATACGTGGCGGGTGAACAGGTCGTGATCGACGAGGAGGTGACGCTGGAGGCGCCTGCTATCGATCCTGACCTTTGCGAGGTCTCTCCGGGCGAGATCGTGGAGATCGGCGGTGAACCGGTGACGCCGATCCCCCTGGCCGACACCGGGTACGCGGCTGATCTGGTCGAGGGCGCCAACAGCTACACCGTCCGCAACACGGTCGACTGCGAGTCGCGCCTCACGCTCGCCAAGGACGTCGAGGGAAGCGCCGCCCCGACCCTGTGGGACCTGGCCGCCCTTCCCGCTCCCGGCACACCGGCGGGGCAGCTGCCCGGCCCGAGCGGACAGGCCGGAAGCGCCGCGGTCACCGACCAGATCGTCACCGCGGGCATCCCGTACCAGCTCGCCGAGTCCGGCGGCCCTCCGACGTACCTCCAGGTCGACAACCGGACGAACCTGCAGACCTATCCGCTCTCCACGGGCTCGTGGACGTGTATCCGCATCGACGCCGACGGCGGCCAGATCCCCGGCTTCAACGACGGCCTCAACGGCGGCGTCACCGTCCCGATCGCGGAACGCATCAGCTGCACCGCGACCAACCAGACTGGACTCCTCACGCTCGCGAAGGATGTCGTCAACAACTCCGGCGGTACGGCCGTCGCCGCAGACTTCACGCTGCGTGCTGAGCCGAGCCCGGTGCCGGCGGTGCCGGGACTCGCCGACGTCGCGGTGATCGGTGAAGCCCGCGGTGAGGCCCAGTCGGTCGAGGTCCGTCCGAACCATCCGTACACGCTGAGTGAGTCAGGGGTGGAGGGTTACGAGCTCACCGAGCTGCTGTGCTTCGTCGACGGGACGCCGCAGCCAGCAACTGAGGTCGTCGTGCGCGCCGGCGAGAACGTCGTGTGCGTCTTCACCAACACGGACGACCCCGCGCAGCTGACGCTGCGCAAGCTCGTCGACGCCGGCTCGACCGGGGCGACGCAGACACCGGCGGACTGGACGCTGACGGCGACGCCGCAGGACATCCCAGACCAGGACCCGGTCAGCGGCGACGGCGCCGACGGTGTCACTGACGTGAACGTGATCGCCGGGACCTATGACCTGAGCGAGGCCGGCCCGGAAGGGTATGACGCGAGCGACTGGACCTGTGAGGGGACCGGCGGGACGCTCGAGGGCTCTGCCGTCACGCTCGCCAACGGCGCCAGCGTGACCTGCACGATCACCAACACTGCTCGGCCATCGTCGTTGACGTTGGTGAAGGAGGTCGTCAACGACGCCGGCGGCACTGCGGCGCCGACGGACTGGACGTTGTCGGCGACGGGGCCGACCGGGGGCATCTCGGGGGTGACGGGGTCTGCGCCGGTGACGAACAGGGACGTGGCGGTCGGCTCCTACGCCTTGGCCGAGTCTGGGGGACCGGCGGGGTACGGGGCCTCGCAGTGGGTGTGCGTCACGGACGGGACTTCGCTACCCGTGGTCGCAGGATCCGTGTCCGTCGGCCTCGGTGCTGACGTGACGTGCACGATCACGAATGACGATGCGCCGGGCACGTTGACGTTGGTGAAGGAGGTCGTCAACGACAACGGTGGGTCGGCGGAGGCGACGGAGTGGACTCTGTCTGCTGATGGGCCGACGCCGATCAGCGGTGCTACCGGCAGTGACGCGGTGACCGGTGCGACGGTGGAGGCGGGTGAGTACGACCTGTCGGAGGTTGACGGGCCGGCCGGTTACGCAGCGTCG
>NZ_JARBCJ010000248.1:0-3845 GCF_028803055.1 Mumia sp. | reverse complement strand
AGCCTGCGCAACATCGGGCGTGACGAGCCGGTGCTGCGCCTGGAGGAGTGGCCGTACGAGATCGAGCAGCCCATCGGCCCGCACGTCGCAGCCTGGGCGGAGCGCACCGACGCGTACGCCGGCGCGTCCGACGACGCGCTGCTCGCCGCCCATCTCGTCCAGGCCGAGGACCTCGTCCAGGAGAGTGTCGGTCCCGCCGGCGCCGCGGACCCCGAGGTCATCCTGGTCCGCCTGCAGCGAGGGGTACGGAGAGCCAGGCAGCTCGACACGGCCGAGGCCGGTCTGGTCGGTGCCTGCGACGGTGAACTGTCTGTCGGGCAGATCATCGACGCGCTCGCCCAGATCCTCGGCGAGGAGCCCGCCGCGCTCCGCCGGGCGACGCTGCCGACGGTGCGCGAGCTGGTCGCCGACGGCTACCTGCACTGAGCCGGGCGGCTCGCCGGTGGGGAGTCCCGTACCCGCCATCTTGCCGACACGCGCTACCTTGGGCCGCGTCACGCCTTTGTGACGCACTGCGGGCTGCCCCTCGGGGGCAGCGTCCCGACAGCACAGGACCAGGAGCACCCAGCACCGTGACCTCTCTCGTCATCGTCGAGTCGCCGAAGAAGATCGCCCAGATCGCTGGCTACCTCGGCAAGGGCTACGTCGTCGAGGCCTCGTACGGCCACATCCGCGACCTGCCCAACGGCGCGGCCGAGGTCCCGGCGAAGTACAAGGGACAGCCCTGGGCGCGCCTCGGCGTCGACGTCGACGGCGACTTCGAGCCGGTCTACGTGGTGCCCGCGGACAAGAAGGCGCAGATCACCAAGCTCAAGAAGCTCCTCAAGGAGTCCGACGAGCTCATCCTCGCGACCGATGAGGACCGCGAGGGCGAGGCGATCGCCTGGCACCTCGTGGAGGAGCTCAAGCCGAAGGTCCCCGTGCGTCGCATGACCTTCAACGAGATCACCCCTCAGGCGATCCAGAACGCGATCGCCAACACCCGGACCATCAACGAGGACCTCGTCGACGCGCAGGAGACCCGACGGATCCTCGACCGCCTCTACGGCTACGAGGTCAGCCCGGTCCTGTGGAAGAAGGTCATGTCCGGCCTCTCCGCCGGCCGTGTGCAGTCGGTCGCGACGCGGATGGTCGTCGAGCGGGAGCGCGAGCGCATCGCCTTCCGCGCAGCCTCGTACTGGGACCTCGACGCCCGCTTCGACGCCGGCCAGGACAAGGACCCGCGCTCGTTCCCGGCGCGCCTGCTGTCGGTCGGCGGTGCCCGCGTGGCGCAGGGTCGCGACTTCAGCTCCGAGGGCGAGCTGACCAGCCCCGCGATCGTGCACCTCGACGAGTCCCGCGCCGCAGCGCTCGCCGAAGGGCTCCAGGACCGCGTCTTCACCGTGCAGTCCGTCGAGTCCAAGCCGTACACGCGCCGTCCGTACGCCCCCTTCCGCACCGTGACCATGCAGCAGGAGGCCGGCCGCAAGCTCTCGTGGGGTGCGCAGCGCGCGATGCAGGTCGCCCAGCGGTTGTACGAGGGCGGCTACATCACCTACATGCGTACGGACTCCACGACCCTCTCGCAGACCGCGCTGAACGCGGCGAGGGCCCAGGTGCGCGAGCTGTACGGCCCCGACTACCTCCCGGAGGCGCCGCGGACCTACGCGTCGAAGGTCAAGAACGCCCAGGAGGCGCACGAGGCGATCCGTCCGGCCGGAGAGACCTTCCGCACCCCCGCCGAGACCGGCCTCACCGGCGACGAGTTCCGGCTCTACGAGCTGATCTGGATGCGCACGATCGCGTCGCAGATGAAGGACGCCAAGGGCAGCACCCTGACCGTGCGCACCGGGGCGACCTCGGCGTCCGGCGAGGAGTGCGTGTTCACCTCCTCCGGCCGCACGATCACCTTCTACGGCTTCCTCAAGGCCTACGTCGAGGGCGCCGACGACCCGGAGGCCGAGTCCGACGACAAGCAGACCCGGCTGCCCGACGTCGCCGAGGGGGACACCGTCACCGTCGAGTCGCTCGACGCAGCGGGGCACACCACCAAGCCGCCGTCCCGCTACACCGAGCAGACGCTGATCGGTGAGCTCGAGAAGCGCGAGATCGGCCGCCCGTCGACGTACGCCTCGATCATCCAGACGATCCTCAACCGTGGCTACGTCTACAAGAAGGGCACCGCGCTGGTGCCGTCGTGGATCGCCTTCTCGACGGTGCGGCTCATGGAGCGTCACTTCGGACGCCTGGTCGACTACGCGTTCACCGCCACCATGGAGGACGTGCTCGACGACGTCGCGGCCGGTCGCGAGCAGCGCCCGCACGTGCTGCACGGCTTCTACTACGGCGACGACGACGGCAACACCGGCCTGAAGCGCCTCGTCGACGGGCTCGGCGAGATCGACGCACGGGAGCTGTCGACGTTCGAGCTCGGCGACGGGATCGCGCTGCGCGTCGGACGCTACGGCCCGTACCTCGAGGGACCCGACGCCGACGGCGTCATGCAGCGCGCGAACGTCCCGGACGACCTGCCGCCCGACGAGCTGACGCTCGACAAGGCCAAGGAGCTGCTCGCCAACCCCGCCGGGCAGGACCGTGAGCTCGGCACGGATCCGTCCACCGGGCGGGTCGTCGTCGCGAAGAACGGTCGCTTCGGGCCGTACGTGACCGAGGTGCTCCCCGAGGACGCGCCCAAGAAGGAGAAGGCGCGCACCGGCTCGCTCTTCAAGTCGATGGACCTGGACTCGGTGACGCTCGAGGACGCGCTCAAGCTGCTGTCCCTGCCGCGCGTGGTCGGCGCCGACCCCGAGAGCGGCGACGAGATCACCGCCCAGAACGGTCGCTACGGCCCGTACCTCAAGAAGGGCACCGACTCCCGCTCGCTCGAGACCGAGGACCAGATCTTCTCGATCACGCTGCCCGAGGCGCTGGCGATCTACGCCCAGCCGAAGCAGCGCGGACGCCGGGCGGCCGCTGCCCCGCTGAAGGAGCTCGGTGACGACCCGGAGTCCAAGCAGCCGGTCGTGGTGAAGGACGGTCGCTTCGGGCCGTACGTCACCGACGGCCAGGTCAACGCGACGCTGCGCAAGGGCGACGAGGTCGAGACGATCACGCTCGAGCGGGCCGCCGAGCTGCTCGCCGAGAAGCGCGCGAAGGGCCCGGTCAAGAAGACGGCACGCAAGGCGCCGGCCAAGAAGACGGCAGCCAAGAAGGCCCCGGCGAAGAAGGCCGCCGCCAAGAAGGCGACCGCCAAGAAGGCGCCGGCCACGAAGACCGCGGCGACCAAGAAGGCCTGAGCGGTGCGTCGTACGGCGGCGCTGCTCGCCGCGGCTCTGCTCGCCCTCGCCGGGTGTGGTGGCGAAGCGCCGGAGGAGGCCGCGGGATCGGTCGACCCGACGGTGTCGTCCTCGACCCCTCCGTTGGCCGGGGGCGACCGTCAGCGCCTGGGCTACGCCTCTCCAGAGGAGCTGGCGAAGGAGTCTCCGGTGGTCGTGCTGGGGACCGTCGCCTCCTGGGAGGACGGCCCGACGCTGGTGCTCTCCGAGGGTGGGGAGGAGAAGGACCGCATCCCGTACGACGTGGTGCTGGTCGACGTCGACCAGGTCGTGAAGGACACCACGAAGCTCGTGACCGGCGACCAGATCGCGGTCCCGGTGCGTGTCGACGAGGGCGAGCCCGACCCCGCCGAGCTCGCTCCGCCGGGGTCGAACGTGGCGTTCCTCGGCGGTGCGGACGCGACGTTCGGAGTCTTCGGTGAGGCCGATGCGAGGATCGAGCCCGGCGGCGACGTCGACCCCGCCAGCGTCCTGTGGGGAGAGCCGCAGGGTGTCGTCCTCGAGACACCGAGCGGCGAGCTGGTCAACGCC
>NZ_JARBCJ010000247.1:0-3901 GCF_028803055.1 Mumia sp. | reverse complement strand
CCTCCGCGATAGCCCTTGAGCTCGTCGACGTAGTCCACGAGCTGCTCGATGTCGACGAGCTCGGCGCGAGCCATCCCGTCGGCGGAGGCGAGGGCGTACGGCCGTCGTTGCCGCCGAAGAAGATCGGACGTGGTCCGTAGCGGGCTGGTCACACGGATGCCGTCGACCTCGGTGACGTCGGGATCGGCAAGGAACGCCTGTCGGCACGTCACCCCGTCGGCGCGGACCCTGCCCACACCGTGCGGCGTCACCAAGGTCGGTGTCAGGAGGTGGCGCTCGCTCGGCCGGAAGGTGTCGACCCCGAACAACCACGCCGCGAAGCAGTCGCTGAGGATCGCGTGCGGCGGGGTGACGAGGCGAGTGGCTCGGACGCGGAGCAGTCTCGTGTCCGGCACCCGTGCATCCACGTAGACCGACTTGAAGACGCCGCGGATCTGCTTCTGAGCGATCGATCGGCGGAGGTCCGACTCGCTCGCGAGGCCCGCGGCGGCATGGTCACGACCACGAAACGGCAGCCCGTCGTTGATGAGGTAGTGCATCGCCACATCGAACAGCGGTCGCACGGCGGTTGGTCGGCGCTATCCACAGGGGTGACCCGCGAGCACCAGAGAGTGACCCGCGAGCGGCAGGGGTGACCCGCGAGCGCCAGGGGGTCAGCGGGCGCGCTTCGAGAGCCGCTCGGGGTCGATGATCACGACCGAGCGCGGCTCGAGCCGCAGCCATCCGCGCATCGCGAAGTCGGCCAGCGCCTTGTTGACCGTCTCGCGGGAGGCGCCGACGAGCTGGGCGAGCTCCTCCTGCGTGAGGTCGTGGTGGACGTGGATTCCGTCGTCGGCCTTGCGCCCGAAGCGCTGCGAGAGGTCGATGAGCGCCTTGGCGACACGGCCCGGGACGTCGGAGAACACCAGGTCTGCCACGACGTCGTTGGTCCGGCGCAGACGCGAGGCGAGCTGGCCGAGGAGGGCACGGGCGACGTTGGGGTGGTCGTTGAGCCACTTGGTGAGCTCGTCGTGGCTCAGGCTCGTGAGCTCGGAGTCGGTCACCGCGGTCGCCGTCGCCGAGCGCGGGCCCGGGTCGAACAGGGAGAGCTCTCCGAACATCTGCCCGGGGCCGAGGATCGCGAGGAGGTTCTCGCGGCCGTCCGCCGAGCTGCGGCCGAGCTTGATCTTGCCGTCGGTGACGATGTAGAGCCGGTCGCCCTCGTCGCCTTCGTGGAAGAGCACCTCGCCGCGACGCAGGCGTGCCGACGACATCTGAGAGCCGAGCGACTCGGCGGCTTCGTCGTCGAGGCCCGAGAAGAGAGGTGCCTGTCGAAGTACGTCGTTGTCCACGGGTTCTCCTTGACCGAAGAAATTGTCACGCACTTCTCAGTGTCCCTCATTCGGACAACTCGGCGCCACCGACACGGTCATACGTGTCGCCCTCGCACCGTACGCTGGCACCGTGCCGAAGACCACCGCAGGGCCTGCCGCGGCCCGCCGCAGCGCCAAGGCCAAGCTCCCCGAGGTTCCTGCGCCCGAGACGTCCGACGTCCGCCGCGCACGCAAGATCGACCGCGTGCTCGCCGAGACCTATCCCGACGCCGACATCGAGCTCGACTTCGACGACCCCTTCCAGCTCCTCGTCGTCACGGTGCTCTCGGCGCAGACGACCGACCGGCGCGTCAACTCCGTACGCCCTGCGCTGTTCGGTCGTTATCCCGACGCGCGGGCCCTCGCCGAGGCCGATCGCGCCGACGTCGAGGAGATCATCAAGCCGACCGGCTTCTTCCGCGCCAAGTCCGAGCGCATCATCGCCCTCGCCACTGCGCTGGTCGACCGCTTCGGCGGCGAGGTGCCACCGCGGATGGACGACCTCACGACGTTGCCCGGTGTCGGTCGCAAGACGGCCAACGTCGTCCTCGGCAACGGCTTCGGCATCCCCGGATTCCCGGTCGACACGCACGTCCAGCGCGTCGGGCGTCGGCTCGGGCTCCTCGACGCGGCCGCGCTGAAGGATCCCGTCCGCGCCGAGATGGTCCTCGACCGGCTGATCGCCAAGAAGGACTGGACGATGGCGAGTCAACGACTGATCTGGCACGGGCGGCGCTGCTGCCATGCCGCCAAGCCGGCTTGCGGTGCCTGCTCGATCGCGCGCTGGTGCCCGTCGTTCGGCGAGGGGCCGACCGACCCGGAGGTGGCTGCCAAGCTTCTCCGGACCGAGGGGCGTGCATGAGGGGTACGACCGTGGCGCGGCGTCGTCGCGTGCGCTCCGCGCGCGTACGCTCCCCGCGGTCGGCGCCTGCGCTCGCGGCGGTGGCGGCGCTGCTCGCCCTGACAGCCTGCGGCGGAGACGACCTCCGACCTGCCGACGACGGCGCCCAGACCTCCGACGACATCGGGGCGAGCGTGGTCGACACCCCCACCCTGCGTGCGCTGAAGGCCGACGCAGGGATCGAGGCGTGTCCCCGTACGAGTCGCCGCGGGGCCGTCGAGGGCGGTCTGCCGGGTGTGGTCCTCGACTGTCTGGGCGGCGGCGCGCCTGTGAGCCTCCCCGGCCTGCCGGCTCGACCGACCGTCGTCAACGTCTGGGCGACCTGGTGCGGCCCCTGTCGCGAGGAGCTGCCCTACCTGGCGCGGCTTCACGACGAGGCGGACGGCTCCGTGGCCGTGCTCGGCATCGACTACCGCGACCCTGATCCGGAGGCCGCCCTGCGCCTCGCCAAGGATTCAGGGGTCACCTATCCGCTCGTCTCCGACCCCGACCAGTCGGTCGCGAAGGGCCTCGGTGTCGTCGGCCTGCCGCAGACGGTCTTCGTCGACGCCGCCGGAGTCGTCGTCGCCACCGAACGGACGCCGATCACGTCGTACGATCAGCTGCGATCGCTCGTCCGGGAGCACCTCGGCGTCGACGTGGCATGAGGAGAACCCATGACGTACGCCCGTGAGCTGGTCGACGACGACGCCCTGCCCGACTGGCTGCGGCCCCTCGCCGAGGTCGGGCGGAGCATCGACAGCCCGCGCTTCCTGTCGCCCTCGATGCCGGAGGCGCCGCCGAAGGCCCGTCCGGCGGCCGTGCTCGTGCTCTTCGGCGAGGGAGACTCCGGTCCCGACCTGCTGCTCACCGAGCGCGCGCACTCGATGCGGTCGCACGCCGGCCAGATCGCGTTCCCGGGCGGCGCGACCGACCCCGAGGACGCCGGTCCGGTCGCCACCGCTCTCCGCGAGGCCGAGGAGGAGGTCGGGCTCGACCCCGACGGCGTCGACGTCTTCGCGACCCTGCCGCGCCTGTGGCTGCCGCCGAGCAACTTCGCCGTCACGCCCGTGCTGGGCTGGTGGCGTCGCCCGTGTCCCGTGCGGCCTGTCGACCCGGTGGAGGTCGAGTCCGTCTTCCGGAGCCCTGTCGCCGAGCTGACCGACCCGGTCAACCGCTTCTCCGTCTCCCACCCCTCCGGTTGGGTGGGTCCCGGGTTCGCGGTCAACGGCGGGCTCACGCTCTGGGGATTCACCGCAGGGATCGTCTCGCGGCTGTTCGGCGCCGTCGGCTGGGAGCGCCCGTGGGACGCCGGCCGCGTCGTCCCCTATCCCGGCACGGCCCGCGACCCGTTGGTCGAGGAGATCGAGACCGACGCGGCACGTGGACGGCGTCGATGAATCCCGTCGACGCCGTCGTCCTGCTGATCGTCGTCTCGTACGCCGTCCTCGGCTACCTCCGTGGATTCGTCGCCGGTGCCGTCGCGATGGTCGGTCTCATCGCCGGTGGTGTGGTCGGGCTGGTGGTGTCGCCGCTGCTGCTGACCCGGCTGGAGCACGGGACTGTGCGTTCACTCGTGGCCGTGATCCTCGTGCTGGTCCTGGCCTCCGCCGGCCAGGCGATCGGCTCGCAGGTCGGCACGCGCCTGCGCGGCCGCATGACGCATCCT
>NZ_JARBCJ010000246.1:0-3909 GCF_028803055.1 Mumia sp. | reverse complement strand
CGAGGGCCGGCTACGTCGTGATGTTCACCGACTACCGCAACCATGGAGGCTCCGACCACGACTCCGACCTCGACGCCACCCTGCGCACCGGCTACACCGTCGACGTCGTCAACGCGGTCGTGGCGCTGCGGCGCGCCCGGCTCGACGCCGTCGACCCCGACCGGATCGGACTGGTGGGACGGTCGATGGGCGGTGGCATCGCGTACAACGTGCTTGTCAGCCGGCCAGGGCTGGTCAAGGCCGCCGTCGTGCTGTCGCCGATGAGCTCGTCAGCGCCCGACGGTGTCGAGATCATGACGCGCCCAGCAGCGACGCGTGCCTGGAGCCTCGCGGCGGTGCAGGCCTCGTACGGTCCGCCGGACGAGGACTCCGCCGCCTGGCAAGACCTCTCGCCCCGCCGGTTCTTCGAGCGGGTCACCGAGCCGGTGCAGATCCACCACGGCACCGCCGACCGGACCTGTCCGCCGGCGTGGACCGCCGCCTCGGTGGACGCGCTGCGCGCGGCGGGCAAGGAGGTCGACGTCCACTGGTACCCGGGACAGGGTCACCGCATGTCCGGCGCAGGACACGACCTGTCCTTGGCGAGGACCGTGGCCTTCCTCGATGCGCACGTCTGAGCGGTCCCGGCGCCGCTGGTAGGTGGACCCCGATTCGGGTACGTTCCCGAGAACGCACCCGCCTCCGGGAGGAGCAGCCGTGTCCAACGTCGCCGACGCCCTCTTTGAGCACGCACGCGCCCGCCCCGACCGGGTGGCGGTCCGGGCCGCAGGACGCGAGACCACGTTCGGGACCCTGCGGGACGCGGCGGCGGCCTTCGCGAAGCGGGTCGTCGACGCCGGGATCTCCCCCGGCGACCGCGTCCTCCTCGTCGCCCCGACCATCCCAGAGTTCGTCGCCGCCTACTACGGCCTCCACGCCGCCGGCGCGACCGTCATCACGATGAACGTGATGGCACCGGCTCGCGAGCTGGGCTACGTCGTCGACGACGCCGGCGTCGGTCTCGTCGTCGCCTGGCAGGACACCGCCGAGGCCGCCGAGGCCGTCGCCGGCGAGCGTGGACTCCCCTTCTGGCGGATCGGGCCGCTCGAGGACTGGGACACCTCAGACCAGCTCGACGCACCGGTCGACCTGCCCGACGATGCGACGGCGCTCATCATCTACACCTCCGGCACGACGGGGCGGCCCAAGGGCGCGGAGCTCGCCGTGTCCGGCATCGCCGCGATCGTCGACGCGGCCGAGCACGTCATCGAGTTCAGCGACGAGGACCGATCCGGCACCGCACTCCCGCTCTTCCACGTCTTCGGGCAGATCATGGTCATGCACCTGGCGCTCTCCTTCGGCACGCCGGTCTCGCTGCTGCACCCCTTCCACCCGCGCACGTTCGTCGAGATGATCCGCGACGACGAGCTGACGGTGGTGTCGGGCGTGCCGACGATGTGGATCGCGATGCTGCACGCTGCCGGTGACGCGAAGCCTGAGGACTTCGCCCGCCTCCGGCTCGCCTCGTCCGGGGGTGCCTCGCTGCCCGCCGAGGTGATCCGTGCGTTCGAGGAGAGGTTCGGCACGCGGATCCGCGAGGGCTACGGGTTGTCGGAGACGTGCGGCTGGGCGACCTTCGCCCCGCTCGACACCGAGCCGAAGGTCGGCGCGGTCGGCCGCGCGGTGCACAACGTCGAGATCGAGGTCCGTGACCTGGACGGCAACGCCGTGCCGGCCGGCGAAGTCGGGGAGGTGTGGATCCGCGGCCCGATCGTGATGAAGGGCTACTGGAACAATCCCGAGGCGACCGCCGCCGTCCTTCAGGACGGGTGGCTGCGTACCGGTGACCTCGGCATCCTCGACGAGGACGGTGACCTGCGGATCGTCGACCGGCTGAAGGACCTCGTCATCCGCGGCGGCTACAACGTCTATCCGAGCGAGGTCGAAGAGGTGCTCTACGAGCACCCCGACGTCGTCGAGGCGGCGGTCGTGGGCGTCGCCGACCCGACGTACGGCGAGGAGGTGGCTGCCGTCATCGTGCTGCGGGAGGGCGCCGTTCCCGACCCCGAGGCGCTCCGGGCGTGGGCCAAGGAGCGCCTGAGCGCGTACAAGGTGCCACGCCTCTTCCAGTTCGTCGATGTGCTCCCGAAGGGTCCGTCGGGCAAGATTCTCAAGCGCGCCATCGACCGTGCCGCGCTGTCCGACGCCGCGCCGCAGAACGCCACGCCGTCCGACGCCGGGCCGCAGGACCGCCGCCGGTGAGTCCCGCCACCGCCCGCGGCGCCCGCACGAGGGCAGCACTGCTTGCTGCCGCGCGCGAGGTCTTCGAGCGTGACGGCTTCGGCGACGCCCGCGTCGCGGAGATCACGCGGATCGCAGGCTGTGCCACCGGGTCGTTCTACACCTACTTCGCGAGCAAGGAGGAGATCCTCTCCGTCGTCCTCTACGAGGCACAGAAGGATGTCCTCCACCCGCACATCCCGCCAGAGGACGGCATCACCGACCCGGCGGAGCTCGTCGAGGCCAACCACCGGGCGTTCTTCGAGACCTACCGCGCCAACGCCCGTCTCATGCTGTTCATGGAGCAGGTCGCGAGCCACGACGCGAACTTCCGCGGGATGCGCCGGAGGCAGGGGTGGGCGTACGCCGAGCGCAGCGCCGTGCTCGTCCGCCGGCTGCAGGCGCTCGGCCTCGCCGACCCCGAGCTCGATCCGGTGCTCGCCATGCGCTCTCTCGCGACCATGGTGACGCGGATGGCGTACAACACCTTCGTCGCCGGTGACGAGACCTCCCTCGACGACCTCGTGGCGATCTCCACCCGGTTGTGGCTCAACGCGATCGGGGTGACCGCGCGCACGGAGGCCGTCCCGGCGTCAGTGCCCGCGGCGTCGGAGACATCGTCGTGAGCACGGTGCAGACGGTCGCGGGGCCGGTCGACAGCGCCGACCTCGGTCGCACGCTCGTCCACGAGCACATCGTCATCGTCGGCGAGGAGCATCGCCGGAACTACGCCGGTGACTGGGACGAGGACCAGGTGGTGGCCGACGCGGTCCGCGACCTGACCGAGCTCGCGCGCCTCGGGATCGACACGATCATGGATCCGACGGTGCTCGGGCTGGGCCGCTACGTGCCGCGGGTGCAGCGCATCGCGGAGCAGGTCGACCTCAACATCGTGGTGGCGACAGGGCTGTACACCTACAACGAGCTCCCGTTCCAGTTCCACTACGCCGGTCCGGGACTGCTCTTCGACGTGCCGGAGCCGTTGACCGAGCTCTTCGTCCGCGACCTGACGGAGGGGATCGCCGACACGGGAGTCCGCGCGGCGTTCCTCAAGTGCGCGATCGAGGCCCAGGGGCTCACGCCGGGCGTCGAGCGCGTGATGCGCGCGGTGGGTCAGGCGCACGTACAGACCGGCGCACCGATCACGGTGCACACCAACCCCCACACCGGGTCGGGTCTCGTCGCCCAGCGCGTGCTGGGTGAGGAGGGTGTCGACCTGTCGAAGGTGGTCCTGGGGCACTGCGGCGACACGACGGACCTCGACTACCTGAGCAGGCTGGCCGAGGCCGGTTCGCTGCTCGGGATGGACCGTTTCGGACTCGACCTGCTGCTGCCGTTCGAAGACCGGGTCGACACCGTCGTCGAGCTCGTACGCCGCGGCTTCGTCGACAACGTCGTGATCGCTCATGACGCATCGTGCGTCATCGACTGGTTCCCTGCGGGTGCCAAGGAGCAGGTCGTGCCCCGGTGGAACTACCGGCACATCAGCGAGGACGTCATCCCGGCCCTGCTCGACAAGGGGATCAGCCAGGCGGACCTGGAGACGATCCTGGTGCACAACCCGCGCCGTCACTTCGAGTAGCCGCACGCCCGCACCGCCGTACTCCCCCCTCGCCCTTACTCCCCCCTCGGGGGGGGGGGGGGGGGGGG
>NZ_JARBCJ010000245.1:0-3939 GCF_028803055.1 Mumia sp. | reverse complement strand
ACCGATCCTGACGCGACGGTCGGCGAGCTGGTCGCCGCGGTGTCCGGCCTCGGGCCGCTCCAGCCGTACCTCGATGATCCGGAGGTCGAGGAGATCTGGATCAACGAGCCGTCGCGGGTCTTTGTGGCGCGTGGGGGCAGGCACGAGCTGACGTCGGTGATCCTCGGCCCGGTCGAGGTGCGTGAGCTGGTCGAGCGGATGCTGGCGACCAGTGGCCGGCGGTTGGATCTGAGCCAGCCGTTCGTGGATGCGACGCTTCCGGGAGGTCATCGCCTGCATGTGGTGCTGGAGGGGATCTCGCGCGGATTCGCCGCGGTCAACGTCCGCAAGTTCGTCGCGCGCTTCCGCGGTCTGGGGGACCTGGTCGCCGCCGGCGCGCTGAGCGAGCACGCTGCGGCCTTCCTGAGGGCGAGCGTGGTGTCGGGGCACAACGTGCTCGTCTCCGGAGGCACCCAGGCCGGCAAGACGACGTTCCTCAACGCACTCGCCGCCGAGGTTCCGGGGACGGAGCGGATCGTGTCGGCCGAGGAAGTCTTCGAGCTGCGGTTCGCCCATCCCGACTGGGTCGCGCTCCAGACGAGACAGGCCGGGCTGGAGGGCACGGGAGAGATCCGGCTCCGGACGCTGGTGAAGGAAGCGCTGCGCATGCGCCCGTCACGACTGGTGATCGGGGAGGTGCGCTCGGAGGAGTGCTTCGACCTGCTGCTCGCACTCAACGCAGGTCTTCCGGGGATGGCGACCTTGCACGCGTCGTCGGCACGGCAGGCGCTGGTCAAGATGTGCACGCTCCCCCTGCTCGCTGGTGAGAACATCTCTGCGCGGTTCGTCGTGCCCACGGTCGCGACCTGCGTGGACCACGTGGTCCATCTGGGCATGGACGCGCAGGGACGGCGGACGGTGCGGGAGATCGCGGCCGTCAGTGGGCGGGTCGAGAACGACGTCATAGAGACGGAGTCCTTGTTCGTCCATCGCGACGGGGTGCTGGTCCGGGCGAGTGGCACGCCGGCTCGCACCGAGCGGTTCGTCCAGGCCGGGATCGACGTGTCGGCGCTCCTGCGGACGGAGGACTGATGGGCTACGTGCTCGGGCTCGGGATCGGGGTGGGGGCGCTCCTGGTCTGGTCCGGGGTGACCGCCCCCGCTCGGGACGGCGCGCGGGGACGCCGGAGGGGAAGCCTGGATGAGCTTCTCGCACGGGCGGGTGCCCCCGGCACCACCGCACGAGGACTCATTGCGGTGTGTGCCGCGTGCGGTCTGGTCGGACTCGTCCTCGCTCTGCTCGTCACGGCGACGCCCACGGTGGCACTGGTCGCCGGCATCGGCGCGGCGTATGTCCCGCTTGCCGTGATCCGCGGTCGCGCCAGCCGGGTAGCCGAGGAGCGGGCGGCGGCCTGGCCGGAAGCCGTCGATCATCTGGCGTCGGCGGTGCGCGCTGGCATGTCCTTGCCGGAGGCGATCTCGGGGCTGGGGGAGCGCGGCCCCGAGCCGCTTCGAGAGCCCTTCGTTGCGTTCGCCCGTGACTACCAGGCGAGCGGCCGGTTCGCCGAGTGCCTCGACGGACTCAAGGCACGGCTTGCCGATCCGGTCGGAGACCGCGTCGTCGAAGCGTTGCGCGTGGCTCGAGACGTCGGTGGCGGCGATCTCGGGAGGATGCTGCGGACATTGTCGGGATTCCTGCGCGACGATCTACGCACGCGCGGTGAACTCGTCGCACGGCAGGCCTGGACCATCAACGGTGCGCGTCTGGCGGTGTCGGCGCCCTGGATCGTCCTCGGACTGATGTCCTTGCAGCGCGACGCGATCACCCGGTTCGGATCCGGCACGGGACTCGCGCTGCTCGTCATCGGCCTCGCCGTGTGTGTCCTCGCCTATCGGTTGATGCTGCTCATCGGGCGTCTTCCACGTGAGCCGCGGGTGCTGCGGTGACGGCGCCGCTTCTCGGTGCGCTCCTCGCCGCCGGCGTCGCGATCGGGCTGCTCGAGCTCGTGCGCGTCGCGCGGTTGCGGCAGCGCCCCTCCCTGGTGAGCCGCATCGAGCCCTTTGTCCGCGACGTCACGGTCGGCATGCCGGCCCCCCGCGAGGGGGCCGAGTCGTGGGCTGCCGGTCGAGCAGTGTTCGGCCCGGCAGTGCGCCGTACGGCGGGCGTGGTCGAGCGGGTGCTGGGAGGCAGCGCCTCGGTCCGCAGGCGTCTCCGCAGACAGGCCTCGACGAGCACGCTCGAGGAGTTCCGGGCGAGCCAGGTCGTGTGGGGGGTCGCGGCCTTCGGGGCGTCGGCGGCGGTCCTTCTCTCCTGGGGGATGGTGGCCGACGTCCGGCCCCTTGCGGGGCTGATCCTCTGCGTGGCCGCCGGGGTCGCCGGTGTTCTCGCCCGCGACCTTGCGCTCACCCACGAGGTCCAGCGCCACGAGGAACGGGTCACCCGTGAGTTCCCGACTCTTGCGGACCTGCTCGCACTGGCCGTCGCCGCAGGAGAGGGGCCTGTCTCAGCCCTGGAACGCGTCGCAGACGTGAGCAACGGCGCCATGTCGCGGGACCTTCGCACGGTCGTCGCCGACGTCCGGACCGGACGACCGTTGGCCGATGCGCTCGACGACTTGTCTGCTCGTACGGGCGTGCCCGCGGTCGCACGGTTCGCCGAGACGCTCGCCGTCGCGGTCGAGCGGGGGACGCCGCTGGTCGACGTCCTGCACGCACAGGCCGCGGACGTCCGAGAGGCCGGCCGCCGCGAGCTGGTCGAGTCCGGCGCACGGCGCGAGGTGCTGATGCTCGTGCCGGTGGTGTTCCTCGTTCTGCCCGTCACCGTCCTCTTCGCCTTCTATCCCGGCCTGGTCAGCCTGTCCGTCACCACGCCATGAACTCCAGAGGAGTGCCCATGCAGCTCGCAACCCTGCACCGTCGTCTCGGATGCCCGCCGCGCTCGGGGGTGCGTGAGCGCGTCCGCCGTCGCGGCGAACGCGGCGACGTCCCGGGGTGGGTGATGATCACCGTCATGTCGGCCGGTCTCGTCGCCGGATTGACCGCCTTGGCCGGGCCACAGCTGAAGGCGATGCTCCAGGCTGCTCTGGCTTCCGTCGGGGGATGAGCGTCGCGCGCCGCCGCGGCGATCCACGTGGGGACGAGGAGGCGTCGGCCGTCGCCGAGTTCTGTCTCGTGATGGTGGTGCTGGTCCCACTCGTGCTGGCGATCGTCCAGGTGGGGCTCGTCCTCCACGTCCGCAACACGGTCACCGCTGCTGCTGCCGACGGTGCTCGCGCGGCGTCGCGGGACGGCGCCTCACTCCAGACGGGGGTGTCGCGAGCCCGATCACAGATCACTCGAGCGCTCTCCGCCCGGTACGCCGGTGACGTCCGGGCGGAGCGGGCCTCCGTCCACGGACAGCCCGTCGTCATGGTCCGCGTACGCGCCAGCGTCCCCGCGCTGGGGATCTTCGGGTCCACCGTCGACGTCGAAGGCGTCGGCCGGGCCGTGACGGAGATCGGATGAGGACGCGAGGGAGGACTCGTGACCTCGGACGAGAGAGCGGGTCCGCGGTGGTCGAGACCACGTGGCTCGCGCTCCTTCTCCTGGTTCCGCTCCTGTACGTGGTCCTCTCCGTCTTCGAGGTCCAGCGGTCTGCGTACGGCGTGAGCGCCGCCGGCCGGGCGGCCGGGCGTGCGTACGTCCAGGCGCCGAGCCCGCCGGTCGCCGAGCGGCGTGCCCGCCGGGCGGCGCAGCTGGTCCTCGAGGACCACCGGATCGAGACCGGCATGACCGACGTCCGCCTGCGGTGCACCGGGGGCCCGTGCCTCAGTCCCGGGTCGTCGATCGTCGTCACCGTGACGGCGCGTGCCCAGCTGCCGTTCATCCCTGATGCCCTCGGGGGCGCTCGGCCGGCCGTGCGCGTGGACGGCACCCACACGGAGCCGTACGGCCGCTTCCGGGAGGACCGGTCATGAGTCGG
>NZ_JARBCJ010000244.1:0-3946 GCF_028803055.1 Mumia sp. | reverse complement strand
CGATGTCGACCTGCACGTCGAGGAGGGTGAGCTGGTCGTCGTCACGGGGCCGACAGGCGCCGGCAAGTCGAGCCTCCTCGGGCTGCTCAACGGGCTCGTGCCGTACTTCACCGGTGGTCACCTCGAGGGCACGGTCACGGTCGGCGGGCTCCGGACGCAGGACCATCAGCCGCGCGAGCTCGCTGCCACCGTGGGCTGGGTCGGACAGGACCCGCTCGCCGGCTTCGTCACCGACACGGTGGAGGAGGAGCTTGCGTACGGGATGGAGCAGCTCGGGGTCGACCCGCAGGCGATGCGGCGGCGTGTCGAGGAGACGCTGGACCTGCTCGGCATCGCCGACCTGCGGGGGCGTTCCCTCCGGTCGCTCTCCGGCGGGCAGCAGCAGCGGGTCGCGATCGGGTCGGTCCTCACGATGCACCCGCCCGTGCTGGTGCTCGACGAGCCGACGTCCGCGCTCGACCCGACGTCGGCGGAGGACGTGCTCGCGACGCTGGCCCGGCTGGTGCACGACCTGGGGACCACGGTCGTCCTCGCCGAGCACCGGCTCGAGCGGGTGGTCCCGTTCGCCGACGTCGTGGCGTACGTCGGGACGGACGGCTCCGTCGTCGCGGGGGCCCCGGCGTCCGTGCTGGCCACGAGCCCTGTCGTCCCCCCGTTGGTGGACCTCGGCCGGTTCGCGGGGTGGGAGCCGCTGCCGTTGACCGTCCGCGAGGCGCGCCGTGCCTCGACGACGCTGCGCAAGGCTCTCTCCGACGCGCCCCCGCCCACGTCGTCCCGTCAACGCGGATGGGACGGAGGGCTGCTGACTGCTCGCGGGGTCGCGGTGCGGTACGGCCCGCTGCACGCCGTACGGAAGGTCGACCTCGACCTCCCCGCCGGGTCGGTCACGGCGCTGATGGGCCGCAACGGATCGGGCAAGTCGACGCTCCTCTGGGCGCTCCAGGGATCGGGCGAGCGGCACGGGGGAGACGTCCGCGTCCTCGGCGACGACCCGGCGACACTCTCCCGCAAGGACGCGCGCCGTCGGGTCGGCCTCGTCCCGCAGACCGCGAGCGACCTCCTCTACCTCGAGTCGGTCGCCGCCGAGTGTGCAGCATCCGACGCCGAGGCGGACACCGCCGAAGGCACCTGTGCCGCGTTGCTCACGCGCCTGGCCGGGCCGATCGACCCGGCCACGAACCCGCGCGACCTCTCCGAGGGCCAGAAGCTCGCGCTCGTCCTCGCCGTGCAGCTCACCGCGGCGCCGCAGGTGGTCCTCCTCGACGAGCCGACGCGTGGCCTGGACTACACGGCGAAGGCGGCCCTCGCCGAGGTCCTGCGCGGTCTCGCTCGCGAGGGAGGTGCGGTGCTGGTGGCGACCCACGACGTCGAGTTCGTCGCGGAGGTCGCCGACCGGGCGGCGGTGATGGCTCAGGGCGAGCTGATCGCCTCAGGGGACGTACGGCAGGTGCTCGCGACGTCGCCCGCCTTCGCGCCGCAGGTCGCGAAGGTCCTCGGGCAGCCGTGGCTCACGCTCCGCGACGTGCGCGAGGCGCTGGAGGACCGGTCGTGACCGCCGTCGCGCTCCGGCCGCGCTCCACCGCGGTGCTCGTCCTCGTCTCCGTCGCCGGCCTCGCGATGTTCGGCTGGCCGCTGCTGTTCGAGCCGGGGTCGGGTCAGCAGGACGCCCAGAGCCCGATGTACTTCGTCCTGCTCCTGCCCCTGCTCCTCCTCATCGTGCTCGCCGAGCTGTCCGAAGGTGGGATGGACGCCAAGGCGCTGGCGATGCTCGGCGTCCTCTCGGCGATGCAGTGCGGGATGCGAGCGCTGAGTGCAGGGACGGCCGGGCTCGACCTGGTCTTCTTCCTGCTGGTCCTCGCCGGACGGGTCTTCGGGCCAGGTTTCGGCTTCCTGCTCGGGTGCACGTCGTTGTTCGCCTCGGCCCTGCTGACCGCGGGCGTCGGGCCGTGGCTGCCGTTCCAGATGATGTGCGCGGCGTGGCTCGGGATGGGCGCCGGCCTGCTGCCGAGGAGGATCACCGGGCGCTGGGAGATCGCGATGCTCGCCGCGTACGGCGTGTTCTCCGCGTACTTCTACGGGGCGCTGCTCAACCTGTGGTTCTGGCCGTTCCTCGCCGGGGTCGACACGAGCGGGGAGCAGGGCCTCGCGTTCGTCCCCGGCGCGTCGCTGGCCGAGAACCTCGGGCGCTTCTTCTGGTTCACCCTGCTCACGTCGAGCGGCTCGTGGGACACCGGCCGTGCGATCACGAACGCCGTCGCGATCGTGGTGATCGGCCCGGCCGTGCTGCTCACCCTGAGACGGGCGGCGCGGCGTGCGTCGTTCGGCCGTACGCCGACGTTCGGTGCCCGGAGCGCGGACGACCCCGCGGTGAGACCGGTCACGAGTGGGCCGGAGGCGCCTTTTTCGCCCGTACGCTCGGGGAAGTGACAGCAGAGACGACCGTGTCCGGCGCGCCGGTGACCGTGGCGATCACCCGCCGGATCGACCCGTCGACGGTCGACCAGGTCGTCGCGTGGGTGCATGCCGGCTCGGCGCTCGCCGAGCGGTTCGAGGGCTTCCTCGGCACGGGGTGGATGCGGCCCAGCGTGGTGTCCGACGAGTGGCACATGCTCTATCGGTTCGCCGACGCCGACAGCCTCGCGCACTGGGAGGCGTCTCCGCAGCGCCGCTGGTGGCTCGACGCCGGAAAGGACATCGTCGAGGACCAGCACGCGGAGCGCCGCACGGGCATCGAGGGCTGGTTCGACCCGCCTCAGGACTACGACGTCGAGGACCTCAGGCCGCTGCCGGCACCACCGCCCCGATGGAAGCAGGCGACGCTGATCTGGGTCGGTTTCTTCCCGCTGTCGCTGCTGCTGGGCACGGTGCTGCACGCGCTGTGGCCAGACCTTCACATCGTCGGCCACACTCTGCTGACGACCCTCGTCGCGACGCCGATCATGACCTACGCGGTGCTGCCCGCCGTCACGTCGACGTTCGAGTGGTGGCTGCACGGACGGTCGCCACGCTCCCGCGGCCCGCTCGAGGGTTAGCTCAAGAACCCGCGCAACAACGCCGCGGACCCGGCCAGGTGCTCGTCCATCGCGGCCGCCGCGCGGTCCGCGTCCCCCGCCAGGACGGCGATCACGATGGTCTCGTGCTGTTCGTCGGAGTGGGCGATGTTGCGGGGGAGCAGCGGGATGTCGTCGAGCAGGACGTTGACGCGCGTCCGGGCGTCGGCCACCAGCGGGAGCAGGGACGGCGAGCCGGCGAGCTCCGCGAGGGTGAGGTGCAGCCGCGAGTCGAGGCGCCGGTAGTCCGCGGGCGACGAGCCGCGCACGTCCTGCAGACGTGACCACAACGCCTCGCGCTCGGTCGAGGTGAGGGTCCGGCCGGCAGCCATCCGTACGGCACCGACCTCGAGGATCTCGCGCAGCCGGAGGACGTCGTCGAGCTCGCCCGCGGAGATGGCCGGCGACTCGCGACCGGTGCCGCGCGGCAGCTCGTCGACGACGAACGTGCCGCCGTAGCGGCCGCGGCGCCGTACGAGGTAGCCGGCGTCGGTCAACGACCGGATCGCCTCGCGGACCGTGTCGCGGCTGACGCCGAGCCGCAGCGCGAGGTCGCGCTCCGCCGGCAGCGAGTCACCCGGCGCGACGACGCCGAGACGCACCGTCTGGAGGAGGCGCGAGACGGTGTCCTCGAACGCGTTGCCGGTGCGCACGGGGCGCAGCAGCGCGTCCTCCACGCCGCCGTCCTCGGCCCCGTCGGACGGTGCGGTGCTCATCGTCGCGACCTTATCCCGGCTCGCTCACGAGGGCGCTGTCAGAGGGGCGTGACGTAGGCCGAGCTGATGCCGCCGTCGACCATGAACGTGGTCGCGGTGACGAAGGACGCGTCGTCGCTGGCCAGGAACGCCACCGCCGCCGCGATCTCCGCCGGCTCGGCGAACCTGCCTGCGGGCACG
>NZ_JARBCJ010000243.1:0-3956 GCF_028803055.1 Mumia sp. | reverse complement strand
CGCTGCGCAACAAGTTCGTCTTCATCCTTCCTCTCGCGCTGCTGCTGAGCCAGTTCGCGCCGTGGCTGCTCACACCGATCCTCATGCTCGGCGGCACCTACCTGTGCTACGAGGGTGCGGAGAAGCTCTGGGAGAAGGTCTCGGGACACCATCCCCCGGAGGCTCCCGCGTCGTCGCAGGGCGCCGAGGCGGAGGGTCGTGTCGTGAGCGGCGCCGTGCGGACCGACCTGATCCTCTCCGCGGAGATCATGGTGATCGCTCTCAACGAGGTCGCCGACGAGCCTCTCCTGTCGCGGGCGGTCATCCTGGCCGTCGTCGCGCTCGGCATCACCGCGCTCGTCTACGGAGTCGTCGCCGTCATCGTGAAGATGGACGACATCGGCCTCTCCCTCGCCGCGCGCAGCTCCGCGGGTGCCCGTGCTGTCGGTCGGTTCCTCGTCAAGGCGATGCCCGTCGTCCTCGCGACGCTCTCCGTCGTCGGTGTGGTCGCGATGCTCTGGGTCGGTGGCCACATCCTCCTCGTCGGGATCGACGAGCTCGGGTGGCACGCGCCGTACGACCTGGTCCACCACCTGGAGGAGATCGTGCACGACGCCGTGCCGAGCCTGGGCGGCGCGCTTCCGTGGATCGTCAATACGACGGCTTCGGCACTGCTGGGTGTCCTGGTGGGCGCGATCGTGGTCGCGGCATCCCACCTGGTGCCGCGCCGCCGGGCGCACTGAGACCGGGCGTACGCCGCGACAGCGTCAGCTCCATCCCCTGCGGCATGAGGGTGAGGCGCTCGTCGATGCGCAGCTCGTACGCCGGGTCGCCCGTGACGTCGTAGCGGTGCAGGATGCGCGCCAGCGCCATCGTCGCCTCGTGCACCGCGAACTGGCGCCCGATGCACGCCCGCTCCCCCGTCCCGAAGGGCTTGGCCGTGCTCGCGAGCCGCGGCGGCCTCGGGCGGTCGGGGTCGAAGGCGTCCGCCGTCTCCCCCCACACGGCCGGGTCGCGCTGGACGAGGGGCAGGAACACGAGGGCCCAGTCGCCGGGGGTCATCGTCCAGCGACCGCCCAGCGTCGTCGTCTCGCGAGGGGTGCGCGCATAGCCGGGGGCGGTCGGCCACAGCCGCAACGCCTCGTCGAGCACCTTGCGGATGTAGCGGAAGCGCGCCACCTGCTCGTACGAGGGGGTGGCGTCGGGGTCGGGGCCGAGGATCGCATCGGTCTCCGCCTGCACCTTCGCGAGCGCCTCGGGATGGCGCACCAGGTAGTACAGCGCGAACGACAGCGCCCCGGACGTCGTCTCGTGGCCGGCGACGAGGAACGTGAGGATCTGGTAGCGGATGTTCTCGTCGCTGAGCCGCGCCCCGGTCTCGGGATGAGCCTGATCGAGCATGATGCCGAGCAGGTCGTCGCCGCCGCTGGTCGGCGCCCGGCGGCGGGCGACGACGATGTCGTCGAGGAACCGGTTGACGTAGTCGAGCTGCTCGGCGTGCTGGCGGTCCAGGCGTCGTTCGAGCAGCTTCGCTGCCGGCAGCGCGCCGATGACTCCCTTGCGGCGCCCGATGGTCAGCGCGGTCACCATCCCCTCGACGAACGGGTGGAGCTCGGTCGTGGTGAACGACCCGAAGGCCTGGCTGAACCCCGTGCGTCCGATCGTCTCCAGCGTCAGTCGAGTCATGTCCGCGGAGGCGTCGACGCGCCCCGTCCCCGCGTCCCACACGGTGAAGAGCTCGTCGAGCGTCTCGGCCATCACCGGGTGGTAGCGCTGCATGGCCTGCTTGGTGAACGCGGGGACGAGGAGGTCGTGGGCGAGCTGCCAGTTGGGCTCCTCGTTGTAGGCGGTGAAGAGGCCGTCACCGGCGATCCCGCGCAGGCCGTCGAGCGCCGGAGAGTTCGCCTTGGCGAAGCGCGACTCGTCGTTGAGCTCGGCCGCCAGCTCCGCGTCGGTCACGAAGACGAACTTCTGTCCGAAGACAACGATCTCGAAGATCGGTCCGAGGTGGCGGTGGTGCTCGAGGATGTACTGGACCGGGCGGTCGGGATCCATGCTGCTGGCGTCCTTCATCCAGCGTCGCCGTCCGGCAGGGTGCGGGAACGTGTGGCCGGACCAGGCATTGCGCATCGAGACTCCTTGTTGCACGTCGGTTCAGCAAGACTGGGCCTCTTGTTGAACCCGTGTCAAGTAGTGTTCGCAGCATGGCGGTCCGTACGAGGCTCACCCCCGAGCAGCGACGCGCGCAGCTCCTCGAGCTGGGCGCCCAGCTGTTCGCCACCGCGCCGTACGAGGACGTTCACATCGAGCGCGTGGCCGAGATGGCGTCGGTGTCACGCGGCCTGCTCTACCACTACTTCCCGACCAAGCGAGCGTTCTTCGCCGCGTTGCTCTCGGAGGCGGCCGACCACCTCGCGGAGGCGACGACACCCGACCCGGACGTCGACCCGCGCCGCCAGCTGGTCGACGGCATCGAGAGCTATCTGCGGCACTGTGCCGCGAACCGGCTCGGCGTCAGCACCATCCACCGCGGGGCAGCCAGCGGCGACCCCGAGATCGAGGCCATCCTCGAACGCTCGACCCGTCTGCACGAGGAGCGCATCCTGACGGTGCTCGTCCCTGGGCACGAGCCAGACCCGCTGCTCACGCTCGCCGTACGGGGGTGGCTGCTGCATCTGCGCACGGTCGGACACGAGTGGGCGACCACGGCTCCCGACGTGCCGCTCGGCGAGGTCCGCGACATGTGCGCGGGTGCGCTCGTCGGTGCGCTCAGCGCCCTGCCTCCCGATGCCCGCCCGGCCACGCTTGCGGCGCTGACCGTCTGACGGCTCGCAGCGCGCGTCAGCGCCACGAGGAGGTGACGCTAGCGCCGGGCCCGGTAGTCCGCGAGCATGCTGCCGGACGGCGTCCCCACGACGCGCTCGAGCTCCCACCACTGGGGGTCGCGGGCACCGTCCCACAGACGACGCCCCTCACCGACCGCGACCGGCGCGACCACCAGGCGGAGCCGGTCCACGAGGTCGGCGGCGAGCAGTGAGGAGGTGAGCGTGAGGCTCCCGTGCACGCCGATGTCACCGCCAGGCCGGCCCTTGAGCTCCCGTACGACGTCCTCGAACGAGCCGTCGACGACCGTGGTGGCGTTCCACCCCGGCTCAAAAGGGCGGGCGGTGGCGACGTACTTCGGCACGGCGTTGATGAAGCCGGCGAACGGCTCGTGGTCGCTGTCCGGCCAGTACGTCGACCACTCCTCGTACATGGCGCGACCCAAGAGGACGGCGTCCTGCGACGCGATCACGGCGCGCAGGTTGTCGTACATGACCTCGTCGAAGTCGAGGACGAACTGGTCGGGCGTCTCGGCGACACCGTCCAGGGACAGCAGCATGTAGGCGACGACGTCGCGCATGGTTCCTCCGTACGGTCGTGGCAGGTACGACAGGGTGACCGTCAACGGCGCGCGGAGTCATCGGTCCGCGCCGAGGGCGTCGGCGAGATCCCGCGCAAACTCGCCTGAGCTAGCGCCGAGCGGCCACGACCTGCGCGGCGAGACCGTCGAGAACCCTCGGGAGGTCGGTGTCGACGACGAGCGCGTCGACCAGACCGCGACTCATGAAGCCGTGCTCGGCGATCCGGTCGAGCATCATGACGAGCGGGTCCCAGAACCCCGCCGGGTTGAGCAGTCCGAGCGGCTTGGCGTGCAGGCCGAGCGTCTGCCACGTCCACACCTCGAACATCTCCTCCAGCGTCCCCAGCCCACCCGGGAGGACGAGAAAGGCGTCGGCACGCTCGGCCATCGTCGCCTTGCGCTGATGCATCGTCCCCACGACCTCCAGCTGCAGCCCGGGCTCGTCCGAGCGTGCCCACTCGCGCTCCACCATGAAGCCGGGGATCACGCCGTACACCCGACCGCGGTGGTCCAGCGCGCCACGCGAGAGTGCGCCCATGAGACCGCTCCCGCCACCTCCGTAGACGAGCTCGAT
>NZ_JARBCJ010000242.1:0-4033 GCF_028803055.1 Mumia sp. | reverse complement strand
ACCTTCGCGGCGCTCGATGAGGGCGGCGATCCCGTCGAGGAGGAGGTCGAGACCGAAGCCGAAGCTCGCCTCGCCGTACTCCTCATAGCCGGCCTCGCCGACGGCAGGCATCGGCGAGAGGGTCGCGGCGAGACGGGCGAGGTTCGGGAAGGTCTCCGGGTCGGCGAGGACGGCGATCACGTTCTCGAACGCCACGACGGGCTTGCCTGCGGCGCGTCGACGGGCCGCCGCGGTCGCCTCCTCGTACGCCATCCGCGCCTCGGCGAGGGAGTACGCGCTGATCGCGCCGACCGCCTGCAGCTTCTCCCCGTCGGACAGCGGGGTGCCGGACAGCGCGTCGAGGCCGCGCTCGAGCCACGCGAAGGCGCTCGGCCCCATCGGCGGGTTGCTCATCGGCATCTGCGCGAGCCACGGGTGGTCTGCCAGCATCTGCTGCTGGAGGGTGGCCCACGACTGCATGCGCTCCCGCCACCCGTCACCGGTCAGCTCGACCCGCTGCGCCACGGACGCGCTCTCGTTCCACATGAGCGAGAGCAGCTCGTCCTTGTTGGCGACGTGGCGATAGAGCGCCATCGTCGAGAATCCGAGCTGCTTGGCGACGCGCGCCATCGACACGGCGTTGAGGCCGTCGGTGTCGGCGATCTCGACGGCCGCGGCGACGATCGCGCTCGCGTCGAGCTCCGGACGTGGTCCTCGACGGCCGCCGGAGCGCCTGCCCCAGAGCAGGGCGAGCTCGTCCGGGAGCTGCATCTCGTCCTGGGCCATCCGACCTCCTCGTCGGCCTTACGATAAGGCCTTGCTCCTTCTGTGTATCACGTATACGGTTTTGCGTATGACATACACAGTGGAGGTCGAAGGCCTCACCAAGAGCTACGGCTCCACCGACGTCCTGCGCGGTGTCGACCTGGCTGTCGAGACCGGGACGGTGCTCGCCCTGCTCGGCACGAACGGCGCCGGGAAGACCACGCTGGTGCGGGTCCTTGCGACGCTCATCGGGTACGACGGCGGCAGCGCCCGCGTCGCCGGCCGCGACGTCGCGCGGGAGGCGCACGCCGTCCGCAACGCCATCAGCCTCACAGGCCAGTACGCCGCCGTGGACGAGGTCCTCACCGCCCGGGAGAACCTCACGATGGTGGCGCGCCTGCGGCGCTTGCCCCGTCCAGACAGCGCCGCGCGCGTCGACGACGTGGTCGAGCGCTTCGACCTCACCGCGATCGCCGACCGCCGCGCGTCGACCTACTCCGGCGGCCAGCGGCGTCGGCTCGACCTCGCGATGAGCATGGTCGTGCCCCCGACGCTGCTCTTCCTCGACGAGCCGACGACCGGGCTCGACCCGCGCAGCCGCGACCAGGTCTGGGCGACGGTGCGGGAGCTGGCCGACACGGGTGTGACGGTCCTGCTCACCACGCAGCACCTCGAGGAAGCCGACCGGCTCGCTGACCGCGTCGCCGTCCTGGACGGTGGTCGGGTCGTGGCCGACGGCACACCGGAGGAGCTGAAGGCCCAGGTCTCCGGCGAGATCCTGCGACTCTCCTACGGCGATGCCCGGACCTACGAGACCGCGCTCGCCAGTGTGCGTACGCCCGAGGTCACCGCCGACCCCGTCCTCCTCACCGTCGACGTCCCCACCGACGCCGCCCCAGAGTCGGTGTGCCGGGTGCTCGCCGAGCTCGCGGCCGCGGGCGCACCCCCACGCCGGGTCGACATGCACGCACCGAGCCTCGACGACGTCTTCCGTACCCTCACCGCACCGAGCCTGGAGGCCCGCCCATGAGCACCGCCACGACCCCCCGCGCCAGCCTCGTTCTCGACTCGCAGGTGATGGTCCGCCGAAGCCTGGTGACGACCCTGCGCAACCCCGAGGCGTTCTTCACCGCACTGGCTCTGCCGGTTGCGCTGATGCTGCTGTTCGTCTACGTGTTCGGGGGCGCCCTGTCGACCGACGGTGCGTACGTCGACTACGTCGTGCCCGGGATCATCCTGCTCTGCGCCGGGTTCGGGGCGGGAACGACGGCCGCTGCGGTCGCGCACGACATGACCAACGGCATCATCGACCGGTTCCGTTCGATGCCGATCGCCGCCGGGTCGGTGATCGTGGGTCACGTCGTCGCCAGCGTGGCCCGCAACGCCGTCGCGACCACCCTCGTCATCGGGGTCGCGCTGCTCGTCGGGTGGCGGCCGAGTGGCGGACCCGTCGCATGGCTGGCAGCGATCGGCGCTCTCACGGTCTTCGTCCTCGCGATCTCGTGGCTCGCCGCGACAGTCGGGCTGATCGCGCGGACTCCAGAGTCCGCGAACGCTTTCACGATGGTCCTCGCGTTCCTGCCCTACGTCAGCACGGCGTTCGTGCCCGCGGACACGCTGCCGCCCGCGCTGCGCGGGTTTGCCGAGAACCAGCCGATGACGCCGATGATCGAGACGCTGCGTGGGCTGTGGATGGGAACGCCGATCGGCGACCACGGCTGGTGGGCTCTCGGGTGGTGCGGCGTGATCCTCGTCGGGGCGGCGGTGTGCTCCGCGCGCCTGTTCCGACGCCGTACGGCGTGACGCGGACGTGCGCGGCAGCCTCAGTCCACGGGTGGGGACGGGACTCCGAGGACGCCCTGCACGGCGCGTTCAACCAACTCGACGTCGTGCGGCGCGCTCCTGGCGAGCTCGATGCCGACCGACTCCAAGATCGCCAGGAAGGCCCGGGCCGTCAGCCGGGGTGGGGGTCCGGCCGGGATCGAGCCGTCTCGGCGCCCTGCCCGCACCAGATCGGCGCACTCGGCCTCGAGCCGGTCGTAGGTCGTCTCCATCGCGCGCCCGACGGGGTGGTCCTGACCGGTGAGCTCGACTCGCAGCGTGAGCATGACTCGTGCACGGTCGTGACCGCGACAGTACGCGGCGTGGCGCCGGGCCATCGTGAGCAGAACCGCGAGGGGGTCGCCCTCGTCGAGACTCGGTCGTCGCACCTCCGCGTCCCACGTCTCGGCGACCCACTCCACAACGGCGAGGGCGAGCTCCTCCTTGTTGGCGAAGAGGTGGTAGAGCGCGCCGCGGGTGTAGCCCGCGTCCTTGGCCACCTGCTCCAGGACCAGGTTGGCGTAGCCGTACGTGGACAGGCCCCGCGCCGCCGCGACGAGCAGGGACCACCGAGTCCGCTCACGACGGTCGGCCTGCGTACGCCGCGCGACGGACCCGCTCACGACGCCGCAGGAGTCGGGCCGACGAGGCGCTCCCGCTCCAGCCACGCGCGCTCCCACTTGCGGGTCAGGGCGGGATAGACGATCAGGTAGCGGAACGGCTTGATCGCCACCATGTAGATCCGCCCGAAGACACCGTTGGGCTTGACGAGGGCTGCCATCCTCAGCTCGTACTCGCCGTCGCCGTTCGGCACCCAGCCAAGGTGACACAGGTCGTGGACGGTCTTGTTGGCCAGCTCGATGACGCACTCGTCGGGGAGCTCGTAGACCATCGTGAACGGCGTGTTGGGGACCGGGTCGCCGGCCGCCTCCTGGATCAGGTCCGACGGGAGCCGGTCACGGAGCGTGTCGACCCGAGAGGCGAGTCCCTGGTCGGACGAGTCCCAACCGAGCATCGCGCCGAGCCGCCAGCGGACCGCGAAGAGGAAGCGGACGAGCGGAGGGTTCTCGTTGAGCCCGCCGGCGGCACGCAAGGCGGCGAGCATGACCGGAAAGTCGTCTGGTCCGGCGCCGGGAGTGCGGTAGGACCAGACGTCCTCGAGCCGGAAGTCGGGCGCGATGTCGTGGATCCTCCACGGCCGCCCGGCGTGCTCGACGTCGGCGACCCTGCCGTTGCGTATCCCCATGCGCGCAACATACATACACGTACGTATGTTAGTCAACCGTCGACCGGTCCTCCGAGAGCAGGTCCTCCGTCAGCTGGTCGACCAGCTGATCGATCTCCGGCTCCTGGTCCCACCCCTTGAGGTAGTGCTGGAGGCGCTCCCGCTCGTTGGCCCGGATCGTCTCGGCTGCGGCGTCTCCTGCGGCGGTCGAGGTGACCGTGCCGGCGTCGACGGTCACGAACC
>NZ_JARBCJ010000241.1:0-4109 GCF_028803055.1 Mumia sp. | reverse complement strand
CGTAGACATGGGCGGCCGCGATGTCCTCGACGCTCGTCTCCAGGTATGTCCGCAGGTCCGAGGCGAGCGGGTCCACCGCCGCCAGCTACCCTGCTCGACGGCGGTCAGTGCGTGCTTGGCGAAGCGGACGTACTCGACCACGCCCCGCAGCTTCGCAGCTCGGACGCAGCGGAGCTACTCGGAGCGGCGGGCGGGTCTCCCCCGGCTCAACTCATCGACTCAGATGTCGGTCGGCATCATCGCCGTGCCGCTCTTCATCCGCTCGCGGAAGCTGCCGGTCGGGAACTCCCGGTCCTTCAGCTTCTCCATGAAGCCCCGCAGCGTGCGCGTCCCGTACGCCGGCGCAACGTGGTCGACGACCGACCAGTACTTCGCGGCCTCGAGGTAGTAGGCCACCGGCGCGACCTTCTTGCTCATCTTGCCGATGCGCCGCAGCCGCGCGATCTTCTTGTCCCACGTCGTCATCGCCACGACATCCCACTGCGGCTCGCGGCCGGTGATGTCGAACATCATCTGCCCGGCGTCCTTGAGGGTCACCACGTTGTCCTCGACCCAGGGGCCGCCGACGGGGAGGACGCGACCGTACGCGTCGGCCGCCAGCACCTGGTTGGTGATGAACTCCGCGAGGTCCTCGCGGGCGATCGGGTTGACCACGTTGTACTCGCCGTGGTCGAAGATCCGGTACGGCAGCCCGTTCTTGACGTCGCCGAACGTCATCGACAGATAGGGGTAGTACGCCGTCGGCCGGACGATGGTCCACGGCAGCGCCCCGTGGTGCTGCCCCATGAGCTCGCCCTCGACCTGCAGCTTGTAGACCTGCGGGATCAGCTCCGGCCGGTAGGCGCCGAAGTCGCTGACCTGGATGAACTGCTGGACCTCCTGGGCGACGGCGGCCTTGATGCCGTTGACGACGGCCTGGTAGTCGACGAGCTCGCACTCCTCGGCGTCGTTCGGGCGGCGCCCGCTGAGCAGGGAGATGACGACGGCGGTCGGGGCCACCGCCACCGCGTTCACGACGTCGTCCAGACGCGTCGGGTCGCCGGCGACGACCTCGGCCTCAGCAAACTCGGCGTCGTCCTTCACCGACGCGTCACGCGCCAGCACCACCGGTCGGTAGCCCCGGCGAGCCAGCTCGGGCACGAGCGCCCGGCCGATGTAGCCCGTGCCCCCGAGCACCAGCACGCGTTCGCCGCTGCCCTGGCCGGCCGGACCGGTGACGTAGGTGTCGGACGACGTGGAGAGCAGTCGGGCTCGCAGGTCCTCGCTGTGCTGGAGGGCTGCGTCGGTATCGAGGGAGGTGATCGTGCTGTAGGCCATAGGCGAATCGTATATCTTATTGCGCCTCGCCGGGCGGGTTTCGTGGCCCTTTCCCACGCGTCCGAGCGGCCGGCCGGGAGGTGAGCAGCGGTGTGACGCATTTCACCTTACGGTGACCTTCATCCACTCTTCATCACCAGAAGCAAGGACGTAGCCGCATGAAGAGATCGTCGCCCCTGCGCCGGAAGGTCGCCGCCGTCACGCTCGCACTGACGGTTCCCGGCCTCATCGCCGCCACCACCACCGCTCCGGTTGCCTTCGCCGAGCCGTCCACGCCCGGTCCCGACAGCGCCGTCACCCTCGAGCGCCTCCCCGACGAGGTGCCGTCCGTCGTCGAGATCACCGTGCCCAGCGCGGCCAAGCTCGACCAGCTCGTCGCCACCGGCGTCGACCTCGACCACGGTGTCGAGCAGCGTCCCGACGGCCTCGAGGTCCGCGCCGTCGTCACGCCGAACGAGATCAAGACGTTGAAGAAGGCCGGCTTCGACACCGGCGAGGTCCTCTACACCTCGGAGGACACCGAGGCGGCGCTCGCCGAGCGCGACGCGACGATCGACGCGGCGAAGGCGGAGAACGAGGCGTTCGCCGACGAGGCGACCCACCCTGACGTCTCCGACGTCAAGATCACCCGCGCGCAGTACTACACGGCGTTCGGCATCCCGGTCCTCTCGGTCGAGGCCAAGTGGGCCAACGGGCAGGACGCCACGGACGCGCTCACCGTCGAGCGCGACAGCGGCCCCGGCACGGCGTTCGGCAGCGGCGGCACGCAGACCATCAGCCGCTTCGTCGACGCCGACGTCTACCTCTATCACCGCGGCGCGAGCCCGACCACGGGCACCGAGGCGCTGACCTCGCGGCCAGACCGGATCCGGATCACCAGCCCGACCGGCGACGTGGCGATCGCCAAGGTCACCGACTGGCTGCCGACGGGCGACGAGGAGGACCCGTTCAAGGGTCCGGGCTACCAGCAGGACTTCGTCAGCTCCTACCTCGACCCGACCCAGCTGTACGACCGCATCAAGCAGCTCGCGACGGACTACCCGGAACTGGCCGAGATCGTCGAGCTGCCGTACAAGACCAACGGCTACCGGCGTCTCGCGCAGTCCGTCATCCCCGCTGGCGGTGCCGCCGCGGACGACGACCGCCGCGTGGCGATCGACTCGAAGCAGTTCGGCTCCGAGGGCGGCAACGGGATCACCGTCACGGTCGTGCACCCGACGACGGCCGACCAGCCGCTGACCGTGACGGTTGCCGACAAGGCGATCACCGTCTCCTCGGCCACCGACGCCAGCGGTACGGCCACGAGCACGGCGGCTCAGGTCGCCGCGGCCATCAACGCCAGCACGGGCGCGAGCGCGCTCGTGTCGGCGTACACCTACCGCGGCAACGCCGGTGCCGGTGTAGTGCCCGCGACGGCGGCGACGACGCTCACCGACGGGCTCAACGCCCCGGCGACCGTCGCGCGTGCGCCACAGCAGGTCTATGCGATCAAGATGGGCAAGGTGCGCGACGGGTCCAAGCCGGGTGTCTTCTTCTACGCCCAGGAGCACGCACGTGAATGGGTCCCGCCGCTCGTCACGATCGAGACCGCCGAGCGGCTGCTGCGCAACTACGGCACCCATCCGGCGACCCGCGACCTCCTCGACAACCTGGAGATCTGGGTGCTCCCGTCGGTGAACCCCGACGGCGGCCACTACTCGTTCTACGACTTCAACTCGCAGCGCAAGAACCTCGTCAACTACTGCGACAAGACCGGCACCGCCGACGCGAACGCCCGCAACTCCTGGGGCGTGGACGTCAACCGCAACTACGACGAGTACAGCCTGTTCGACGGCTACTCCGGCGCCTCGCCGGTCTGCACCAGCGGGACGTTCGCCGGGCCGTCGGAGCTCAGCGAGCCGGAGTCGCGCAACGTCGACTGGGTCGCGGCACGGTCCAACATCCAGTGGTCGATGAACGTGCACAGCTCCGGCAACTACTTCATGTGGTCGCCGGCGGCGTACAAGGTGCCGGGGCGGATCACCGCACCGGAGCCCACGCTCGAGGAGGAGTCGCTCTTCCAGGGCGCCTCGTCGCGGATCCTCACCGCGATCAAGCGGCACCGCGGTCTGTCGGTGACTCCGGCGCGGACCGGGCGGGTCGTCGACACGCTCTACTCGGCGGCGGGCAACTCCGGTGACATGCTCTGGTACAAGTACGGCATCTACGCGTGGGACTTCGAGGTCGGCTCGACGTTCCAGCCGCCGTTCGAGGCCGAGACCCCGACGGGGCCGGGCGCGCACCAGGAGGCGATGGAGTTCTCCAACGGCCTGGTCGAGATGCTGCGCATCGCGCGGGACTACGACACCGACACGGTGCCGCCCGTCAGCGACGTGAAGGTCACCTCCAGCACCGTCGAGGGCAAGGTCAACGTGGAGTTCTCCACGAACGAGCCCGCGAGCATCTTCTACACGACCGACGGCACGGTGCCGAACCTGCGGTCGACGATGTACGCGGCCGCCGGCCTGCGTGAAGGCGGCGAACGCCTCAAGGTCGACAAGGGCGCCGAGATCCGCTGGATCGCGGTGGACAGCCGCGGCAACGTGGAGCGCAACTTCGTGCCGGGCCGCGAGGGCAACTACCGGACCTGGATCGCCGAGGTCGGGTACGAGCCGCCGCTGCCCGCGTCCGCCACGTCGCTGACGCTCGACCGTACGACGGTCGTGGCCGGCAAGACCGGGGTCACCGCCTCGGTCCAGGTCACGACGCCCGGTGCCGGTGACCAGCCGACTCCGGAGGGGGTCGTCACCGTG
>NZ_JARBCJ010000240.1:0-4112 GCF_028803055.1 Mumia sp. | reverse complement strand
CGCGCTTCAGCGTCGGCATGCGCGGCGCGTACGACTACAGCGCGATCACGTTCAAGGCGGTCGGGGCCGGCCACACGAAGGCACGCAAGAACGCTGCCGTCGGCTTCGGGATCACCAGCGACTGGAACGACATCAGCCGCGTGCGTCGCCTCAAGCCCGCGTACGGCACCCGTACGGTCTTCTCCGCCTCCGGCCGCAGCCTCCAGCGCTTCGTCGACAGCGACGGGTTCATCACGTTCGGCATCGCCACCTTCGAGGGCGGACGGTACGACGTGAAGTGGCTGCGCGTGACGGCGACGTACCGCACGCTCGTCGACCCGACCGCGCGCGGCGCCCGTGTCGCCGGAGGACCGGCGTCCCAGGCGCGTCGCTGACCCCGCAATCTGCGGCGGACGCCTGTTATCACTACCTTGATGGGCGTCCGCCGACCCCGCGGCGGACCGTCTCCCAGGAGGCCATCCATGGTCCGTTCGTCTCGCAAGACCTCCGTTAGTCAGATCGTCACCGTCCTCGTCGTGGTGTGGCTCGTGATCGGTGCGCTGGCAGCAGCGCAGCGCGGCTACTTCCGCGGCACCGATGCCGACTGCACCAAGGTCAGCACGATCGCCGTCACCATCGTCGCCGGCCCGCTCAACTACGTGGGCGCCAACCCGAAGGTCGACTGCGACATCGAACCCAGCAAGTGAGTCACCCCACCCGGTGAACTCGCGGCGGACCCGGCTCGTGCACGATGCGAGCCGGGTCCGTCGTCGTTCAGCGGCGCAGTACGGCGGATCGATTCATCGCTTCGAGTAGCCGACCTCGACCGGGTGCGGGGGCCACTCGCTGATCGACCGCCGCCCGTCCTCGACCCAGCCACGCCGCGCATAGAACCGGCGGGCGCGGGTGTTCTCCTCCAGCACCCAGAGCCGGATCGGTTGAGCGCCGCGGCGCCGCAGCACCTCGTCGTGCAGGCGGCCGGCGAGGCCGCTCCCCCACCGTTCCGGCACCACGCCGAGGTGCCGGAGCACCTGGTCGTCGTACGTCGCGAACCCGAGGATGCGGCCGCCGGAGTCGTCCACGACGAGCGTCGTCACGCCCGGATCAGCCAGCTCGGCAACCCATCGCCGCCGGATCCCGTCGCGCGGCCACGGCAGGTCGCCGAACACGTGGGCCAGCCCCGTGCCGTACGCCGCCTCCTCACAGTCGGTCAGCGCATCGGCGTCCTCAGGTCCTGCCTCGCG
The DNA here is from genome assembly GCF_028803055.1 of Mumia sp. Taxonomy (NCBI): domain Bacteria; kingdom Bacillati; phylum Actinomycetota; class Actinomycetes; order Propionibacteriales; family Nocardioidaceae; genus Mumia; species Mumia sp. Next base: position 2,889 of record NZ_JARBCJ010000240.1, on the reverse strand, counting down.
GAGCTGCACGTGCCCAGTCTGGCGCAGCCCCGCGAGGAGGATTGTCCTACTTCAGGTCGTCGATGGCCCGCTGCGAGCCGGGGTGGAGGGGGATCGGATCGGAGTCCTCCGCGTCCTCGATCTTGATGTCCTTCGCCGCCGGGTGCACCGCCGTGAGCGCGTCGGTCTCCTCGAAGACGAGGGTCGTCAACGCGCACGCGACGTTGTCGGGCATGTCGTCGCGGACGAGCAGGACGTTGGGGACGGCGACGGTCGGCACGTCGGCGTCCAGCTTGTAGGTGTCGGCGGGGATCGTCGACTCCTCGTAGACCGGGTTGATCTCCTGGAGCGCCTCGAGCTGCGGCGTGATGTCGATGAACTCGACGTCGTCGCCCATCGAGGTGAAGAGGTCGGTGATCGCCGGCGTCGGAAGACCCCCGGACCAGACCAGTCCGTCGATCGAGCCGTCCTTCATCCCGTCCACGGTCTTGGTCAGGTCCAGACGCTGCGCCGAGACGTCGCTCTGCTGGAGCCCTGCGGTCTCGATCAGGCGCTGGGCGATGACCTCGGTCCCCGACTTCGGTGAGCCGGTCGAGATGCGCTTGCCCTTGAAGTCCTCGATCCCGTCGATGCCGGCGTCCTTGCGGACCACGACCTGGGTGTAGTTGGGATAGATGCGCCCGATGGAGGCGACGTCCTGCTTCTCCGTGAACGAGCCGTTGCCCTCGACCGCGTCGGCGGCGGTGTCGGCGAGGGAGAACGCGAGGTCGTAGTCGCCGGCGACGAGCTGCTGCACGTTCTGGACCGACGCGCCCGTCTCGGCCGCGGTGGCCTGCAGATCGGTCTCGTCGTTGATGATCTGCGCCAGACCGCCACCGACCACGTAGTAGACGCCGGTCGAGTTGCCGGTGGCGATGCCGATCCGGCCCGAGCCGGCGTCGCAGCTCTCGGAGTCGCTGTCGGACTGGGTGTTCTCCTGCTGGCCGCCGCAGGCCGCCAGGGCGAGCGATGCGGTGAGCGCGCTCGTGGCGAGGAGGGTACGGGTATGTCGCATGTCGTGGTTCACTCCTGGGTGATGGGTGTGGTGGTCGTGGTCGGATGGTTCCCCCGGCGGCCGACCACGTGCAGGGCCACGGCAGCGGTGAGCAGCGCGAGACCCACGGCGATCGACACCGGGACGAGATAGAGGAGCAGCAGGGCGGCCGGGACGCAGAGCAGCCGCTCGACGCGACGGGTCGGACCGAACATCCAGCCCGACGTCGCCACCGCGAGCGCCGCCACCGCGAGACCGACCACGACGGTGGCCCAGACGACGTCGAGGAACGGCGCGCGGCCGAGAAGGGCAGCGCCGTTGTCGGTCATGATGAACGCCATCGGCGCGAGGAAGGCCGGCAACGTGTACTTGCAGGCCTGCCACATCGTCGCGATCACCTTGCCACCGGTGATCGCCGCGGACGCGACGGCCGCCAGGGCGGTCGGCGGCGACACCTCCGAGAGGACCGCGTAGTAGAAGATGAACATCGCGACCTCGGGGCCTTCGGCTCCGAGGCTGATCAGGGCAGGACCGATGATGATCCAGCTCAGGATGAAGGACGCGGTCACCGGCACGGCGAGCCCGAGGACGATGATCGCGACGGCGGAGAACAGCGCGCTGAGGACGATGAGCGACGCCTGGTTGGGAGCCAGCACGTCGGCAGCGTCCACGAGCAGGTCCGACAGCACCTGGCCCAGCCCGGTCTTCGCGATGGTCGACGTGATGACGCCGGCAGCCGCGCACACGGCGATCACCGGGACCGCGGCGCGGATGCCGGTCGCGAGCGCCGCGAACAGGCGGATCGCGTAGTCGCGCACAGAGTCGCCCAGCGGGAGCTTCTCGGCCGTCCGGGGATCCTGCTCGAGGTCGGTGACGAACGCGCGACGCGACAGCACCGCCTCGAGCAGCCCGAAGAACGCCGCCACCGCGGTCGCGTACACGACGGCCTTGAACGGCGGCACACCCATCGCGAGGAACAGCACGATCACGCCGAGGCTGACGAAGTGGTAGCCGAAGCGCCCGAGCAGCGCCCACGGGCTGTTGACGCGGGCCTCCACGCGCCGCGCGCCGAAGCGCCGGGCGTCGATCTCGACCGCCAGGAAGATGCCGAGGTAGTAGAGGAGCGTCGGGACCAGCGCCCAGCCGAGCACCTGGAGGTAGGAGACACCGAGGTACTCCGCGATGATGAACGCCGCCGCACCCAGCGTGGGCGGTGACAGGATCGCGCCGATCCCGGACGCGGCGAGCATGCCGCCCGCGGCCTCGCGGGGATAGCCGGCGCGCTTGAGGATCGGCCACGCGAACGAGCCGAGGGTGACCGCAGTCGCCGTCCCCGAACCGGAGACGGTGCCGAGCAGGAAGCCGGAGGTCGCGACCGTACGACCGGGCGCCGTGCCCGACTTCTTGAACAGAGAGAAGCTGAACTCGACGAAGAACCGGCCGGCGCCCATCCGGTCGAGCACCGCTCCGTAGATCGTGAAGAGCACGATGTAGGTCGCAGCGACGTCGAGCGGCACGCCGAAGAAGCCGCTGGCCTCGTTGAAGAGAGCGTTGATGATCTGGTCGATGTCCTGGCCCCGGTGCGAGATCACCCAGTCGATCGGCAGGAAGCCGCCGTAGTAGGCGTAGGCGAGGAACACCGCACACACGACCGGCAGCACCCAGCCGGTCGTACGGCGCGTCGCCTCGAGGATGAGGAGCAGCAGGACGAGCCCCGCGAGGATGTCGAGGGGGTCGAGCGCACCCTGACGGTCGAGGAACGCCGTGAACCCACCGCCACCGGCGCTCGACTCAGGGAGGGGCAGCACCGGGTAGAGCCCGACGACCAGCGCGGCTCCCGCGAGGACCCAGTCCACCGGCCCGGGATCGTCCCGGCC
>NZ_JARBCJ010000023.1:0-25726 GCF_028803055.1 Mumia sp. | reverse complement strand
TGCGGCGGCGGGTCGCGGGGGGCCCCCGCCGCGCGCTCGGCGGCGGGGGGGGCCGGCGGCCGGCGGCCGCCGGCGGGGCCCGCCGCCGCGCGCGCGGCGCCGGCCCGCGCCGCGGGCACCGAACGCTGGCCCGGTCTGGCGTGACCGGCCCTGCGCGGGCCACGCGGGTGGGCCTCGGCCCAGGCGAACCACCCGAACCCGCCGAGGGCCAGGGCCGCGAAGAACCACCACTGCACGCCGTAGAAGAAGTGCGGCCCGCTGCCGAGCTCGGGCCCCTCGGGGGCGACGAACCCGTCGGTGGCCGGCTTCTGCTCCTCGAGCGCCAGATAGCCGCCCTCGTACAACGGATAGTCGAGCGCCTGCCCCATCCCGAGAGTCGAGATGGCGCGGACCTGGCCCTCGTCGGGCTGGGTCGCCGACAGGGGCACGTGGTCGTCGGCCCGCCACCAGCCCAGGACGGTCACCTCGCCGGCAGGAGGCTCCGGGATGTCGACCTCGGCGCCCGTCGTGTTGGCCGACGGCACCCACCCGCGCTCGACGAGCAGTGCGCGACCGTCATCGGTCCGCAGCGGGGTGACGACGTCGACGCCGGGCCCGCGCTGCTCGCGGGTGCGGTACTTGACCACGACCTGCGCGTCGGTGTCGTACGTCCCGGTCACCTCGACCCGCCGCCACTCGTGCTGCTGCGACGCGTCGGGGTCGCTGGTCGCCAGCTCGTCGGGCGCGACGGGGGTCGAGACCATGTTGTGCCGGGTCAGCTCGTTGCGGGCCTCACGCAGGTCCCCCCTGCCGAACTGCCAGAATCCCAGCCAGATACAGACCCCGGAGAGGAGCGCGACGAAGAGCGCGAAGGCGATCCAACGTCGCGTCAGCAGGAACCTGTACACAACACGACGGTAGCGAACTGGTCCACGCGCCCCGGGCGGGAGGGCCGTTGTCCTGCCTAGACTGACGGCATGACCGCCGACTCCGTCGTGCAGCACGCCCCGGACGAGACCCGAGGAGGGCTCGCCGACCGACATGGACGCGTCGCGACCGACCTCCGGGTGTCGCTGACCGATCGCTGCAACCTGCGGTGCCAGTACTGCATGCCGGCCGAGGGCCTCGACTGGATGCCGACGGCGGAGACGCTGACCGACGACGAGGTCGTCCGCCTGGTCACGATCGGCGTGGAGCAGCTCGGCATCACCGACGTCAGGTTCACGGGAGGTGAGCCCCTGCTCCGCCGCGGGTTGGTAGACATCGTCTCGGCGACCAAGGCGCTCTCCCCGTCGCCGACGGTCTCGCTGACGTCGAACGGTCTCGGGCTCAAGCACACGGCGCAGGCGCTGGCGGCCGCCGGGCTCGACCGCGTCAACATCAGCCTCGACACGATCCGGCCGGAGACGTTCGAGCGGATCACCCGGCGCAAGCGGCACGCGGACGTCCTTGCTGGGCTGGCGGCAGCCCAGGCGGCCGGGATGGCTCCGGTCAAGGTCAACGCCGTGCTGCTGCGCGACATCAACGACGACCAGGCACCGGAGCTACTCGCGTGGTGCCTCGAGCGCGGATACCGGCTGCGCTTCATCGAGCAGATGCCGCTCGACGCCCAGCACGGGTGGGACCGCGGCTCGATGGTCACCGCCGACGAGATCTTCGAGCGCCTCGCGCCGCACTTCGAGCTGTCGCCGGCCGACCGCGAGCGCGGCTCCGCTCCCGCCGAGGAGTTCCTCGTCGACGGCGGACCGGCCACGGTCGGCATCATCGCGTCGGTCACGCGACCGTTCTGCGGAGACTGCGACCGCGTACGCCTGACCGCCGACGGTCAGGTCCGCAACTGCCTGTTCGCCCGCGAGGAGTCAGACCTTCGAGCGGCGTTGCGGGGAGGGGCGTCGGACACGGAGATCGCCGACCGTTGGCGTGCCGCGCTGTGGACCAAGCTGCCCGGCCACGGGATCGACGACGTCGACTTCCTGCAGCCCAGCCGCCCGATGTCGGCGATCGGCGGCTAGAGGCCGTCCGAGAGCGGCTGGGTCTCTTTCCAGAACCCACGGGCGGACAAGAACTGACGCAGGGACGCCTCGTGCTCGTCGCACGCCAGCCAGGTCTTGCGCCGGTCGGACGTGTGGATCTTGGGGTTGTTCCACAGCAGTGCATGCTGCGCGGGACTCTCGCAACCCTTCGCCGAGCAGATGAGGGGCGCGTCGGCGGCGGGGTCAGTCTCGGTCATCGCGTCCTGTCTCGGGGGAGGAGTCGTCGGCGGCGGGCTTCGTCACGGGGCCGGTCCCGAGCTCGCCGATCGGCTCCGGGCGGACGACGTCGGCCTGGTCGGTCGGTCTGCGGCGCGCGGTGTTGGCGAAGACGACGGCGACGTAGGGCAGGATCAGGGCTCCGGCGATGAAGACCCACCGAGCCCAGCCGGTGACCACGACGGCCATGATGAAGCAGACCGTACGGATCAGCATCGACACCAGATAGCGGTTCTGCCGGTGGCGAAGCTCCTCGCTGCGTCCGACCTGGGCGGTCGTGATGGCGACCGGGTCGTCGTGACGATCCTCCATCCCCCCACGGTACGCCAGCCGATCAGCGGCATGATGGGCAGCATGACGAACCGCACCTACCGCATCACCGAGATCGTCGGCACCTCGTCCGAGAGCGTGACCGAGGCCATCACCAACGGCATCTCGCGCGCTTCCCGAACCTTGCGCCACCTGGACTGGTTCGAGGTCGAAGGGATCCGCGGCCATATCGAGGGAGACCAGGTCGAGCACTACCAGGTGACTCTCAAGATCGGGTTCCGCCTCGAGGACGACGAGTAGGCGGTGAAGCAGCTCGTCGTGGTCCGGCACGCGAAGGCCGAGGGATCCGCGCCGTCAGACGCCGCTCGGGCGCTGACAACGCGCGGGCGCGCGGACGCGCGCCGACGCGGCGAGCAGCTCGCCGACTTCGTCACCGGGACGACGAGGGCTCTGGTCTCGCCGGCGGTGCGGACGCGGGAGACGTTCGAGGAGCTCAACCGCTCCCTCGGCCTGGGTGAGGACCACGTGACGTACCCGGGTGCGCTCTACGAGGCGAGCGCGCACGGGGTCCTCCAGGAGGTCCGGATCCTCGACGACGCGCCGGTCACGGTGATCGTCGTCGGGCACAACCCGGCGATGGGCGATCTCGTGTGGATGCTGCACGACGGGACCCGCAACGCCGCGTGGACGGCCTATGGGGATCGGGGCTTCCCGACCGCGGCGGCGGCAGTGATGACGTACGACGGCGAGTGGGCCGACATCGACCCGCGGACCATGCGGCTGGAGGACTACCTGGCGCCGTCTCCGGGCTGAGGGTCGGTCTCGGCGACCTCGGCGTCGGCGGCCTCGATCTCCTCGCGGGTGATGCCGAGGAGGAAGACGATCGCATCGAGGTAGGGGACCGACAGCGACGCGTCAGCCGCGTCCCGCACGGCGGGCTTGGCGTTGAACGCGATGCCGAGCCCGGCCTCGGCGAGCATGTCCAGATCGTTGGCGCCGTCGCCGATCGCGACGGTGTTCGCGACCGTGATGCCCGCCTGCTCCGCGAACCGCCGCAACGCCGCAGCCTTGCCGGCCCGATCGATCACCGGGCCGGCGACGCGGCCCGTCAGACGGCCGTCGCGGACCTCGAGCGTGTTGGCGGCCCAGTAGTCGATCCCCAGGTCGGCGGCGAGGGTGTCGATGATCTGCGTGAAGCCGCCGGAGACCAGGGCGAAGCGGTAGCCGAGCCGCTTGAGCGTCCGGATCATCGTCCGAGCGCCGGGCGCCAGCTGGATCGACTCGTAGACGGCTCCGAGCACGGAGACGTCCACGCCTTCGAGGAGGGCAACGCGCTCGCGCAGGGAGTCGGCGAAGTCGAGCTCGCCGCGCATCGCCGCCGCCGTCACCTCGGCGACCTCCTTCTCGCACCCCGCATAGGCGGCGATCATCTCGATCACCTCGCCCTGGATGAGGGTGGAGTCGACGTCCATGACGACGAGCCTTTGGGCGTGCTGGTGGATGCCGAGCGGCTGCACCGCCACGTCGACCCCCTGACGCGCCGCCTCCAGGGCGAGGGCACGGCGCAGGGCCTCGGGTGCGGCGCCGGAGACGTCGAGGTCGATCGCGGTCACCGGGTAGCGCGCCATCCGGACGATCCGGTCGATGTTGCCGCCCGCGGCGGCGATCTGAGCCGTCACCGCGGAGAACTGGCTGGGAAGCAGAGGGGCGCCGAGGACGGTGACGTGGCTACGGCCCCGGCGGCGCCCGCGGTTGTCACCCTGCCCGTACGACACGTCGTGGTCCATGTCGAGCTCGGACGCGACGTCGGCCACCGACCGCTCGAACGCCTCGCGGTCCGCGGGCTCGGTGAGCAGCACCGCGAGCACGAGCCGGCCCCGCAGCACGATCTGCTCCACGTCGATGACCTCGACGTCGTACGGCGCGACGACCTCGAAGAGACGAGCGGTGACGCCGGCGTGGTCACGGCCCAGCAGCGTCACGGAGACCGTGGGAGCGTCGAGCGGCGCGGTCGGCGTGGGGACAGGCGCGTTCACGGCACGAGATTAGGCCATCGTGCGTGCGGTCAGCGGGGTCGACCCGCGCTGCACGCCACCACCAGCGCGTGCCGCGCGGCCCGCGCGAGCGCCCGCAGGTGGACCGCGCGGGTGTCGGACTCCCAGGCGGTGACCGCCGCGGAGTCGGTGTCCTCGGCGAGCTCGGCGATCGCCAGGCACCGCAGGGCGGTCGCGGTCAGCTGCGCTGCTCGCGGGTCGTACCCCGGCGCCAGGGAGGGCGCGGCCACGTCCCTGATGTCGGAGAGGGCCTCACGCACCTCGGGGCGCCATCGGGCGACGTCGAGTGACAGCAGCTCGTCGGCGGCCGTCGCGAGCTCGGTCCGCAGCTCGCGCGAGGCCTCGGCGACCCCCGCAGTGGGGGAGACGGGACGGGCCTCGTACAAGTGCCAGAAGACGCCGCTCCCGACGACCTCCGGCACGAGGCCGACACCGGCGCCCTCCACGACCACGGCCTCGCCGGCATCGGTGGCGGCGGCGGTGAACGCCGCCGGCCCGGCCAGTCCGTACGGGTCTCCCGGCGCGGGGAGCGCGAGGCTGGCGCCCGTGGCCCCGGCACGGCGCAAGGCGCCCCACGCGAGCAGCAAGGTCTCCGCCACCGGGGTGGCGTCGCCCCCGGGGGAGACGGGTCCGTCGGTGTCCGCGAGCACGTGGTGGGCGGCGTCCTCGGCGCGCACGGAGTCGACCGCGGTCTCGAGCGGCGCGGCGCCGGCGAGCCAGGAGTTGAACCAGCACACCCAGCGCGCGGAGCGGGTCAGAGGAGGCACGACGACGAGCCTAGGACGTCAGGTGGTAACCCGCGTCAGGCACTGCGACGACGGGTGCCGTAGGTTTGGGACGCCCACCCCAGAACGGCCAGGAGTAGTGCATGGCGCCCGTGCTCGAGCTCGCCGACGTCTCCGTACGACGCGGCACCGCCACGTTGCTCGACGACGTCAGCTGGACCGTCCGTGAGGGCGAACGCTGGGTGGTCATCGGACCCAACGGCGCCGGCAAGACGACCATGCTTCAGATCGCCTCGACGCAGATCCATCCGTCGTCCGGCGTGGCGACGGTGCTGGAGGAGGTCCTCGGCGCGGTCGACGTCTTCGAGCTGCGTCACCGCATCGGCTACACGAGCGCGGCGGTCGCCGAACGCATCCCCCGTGGTGAGCGCGTCCTCGACGCCGTGCTGACCGCTTCGTACGGCATGACCGGTCGTTGGCGGGAGGAGTACGAGGAGTTCGACGAGGCCCAGGCCATGCTGCTGCTGCGGCTGATGGGTGTGGACGGACTGGCGGGACGCACCTTCGGCACGCTGAGCGAGGGCGAGCGCAAGCGTGTCCTGATCGCCCGCGCGCTGATGACCGATCCCGAGCTGCTCCTGCTCGACGAGCCTGCTGCCGGTCTCGACCTCGGCGGACGCGAGGATCTGGTCTCCAACCTCGGCAAGCTCGCGCGCGACCCCGAGGCGCCGGTGCTCGTCCTCGTGTCGCACCACGTCGAGGAGATCCCGCCGGGCTTCACGCACGTCCTCATGCTGCGCGACGGCAAGGTCACCGCGAAGGGGCCGATCGAGGAGACGCTGACCGCGCAGAACTTGACGATCACCTTCCAGATGCCGCTGATCCTCGAGGTCCGCGACGGTCGGTACGCCGCTCGTCGCGCGCCTCGCTGACCGTCGTCTTGCCCTCAGGTCGCGGGAACCGCCGGAATCACCCGCGCGCCCGATAGAGTCCTGTTATGGACGCGTTCTGGAACTGGCTGGCCGACAACGGGTGGGCCGGCTGGCTGGGCGCCGGTCTTCTGCTGGCGACGGCCGAGCTGCTGAGCCTCGACCTCGTGCTGCTGATGCTCGCGGTGGGCGCGTTCTCCGGTGCTTTCGCCGCTGCCGTCGGGGCGCCGTTCGCGGTCTCCGCCCTGGTGGCCACGGCCGTCTCGCTCGCGATGCTGCTGCTGGCGCGGCCTTCGATCGTCAGGCACCTCCACCGCGGGCCGGAGCTCGCCACCGGCACCAAGGCCCTCATCGGCACCAGCGCGGTCGCGCTGACGCCTGTCGACGCCGCCACCGGGCAGGTCAAGATCGGGGGAGAGACGTGGTCTGCGCGGTCCTACGACCCTGCGGTCGTCATCGAGGAGGGCGCACGCGTCGCCGTCTTCGAGATCGACGGCGCGACCGCCGTCGTCTACCCCGAGGCGTAGCCAGGAGCCGGCTTCGGTTGTGTTCGGGTCTGCGCTAGTCTCCGGGTCACGGGTCCTCGAAGAGCAAGGAACGAAACAGCATGGCAGCCCTGATCGTCCTGGCACTGCTCGTGATCGCCGTCGTCGTGGCGCTCGCGAAGTCCATCCAGATCGTGCCGCAGGCCCGGGCAGGGATCGTGGAGCGGTTCGGCAAGTACAAGACGACGCTCAATGCGGGGCTCAACGTCATCACGCCGTTCGTCGACAAGGTGTCGTTCAAGATCGACCTTCGCGAGCAGGTCGTGTCGTTCCCGCCGCAGCCGGTGATCACCGAGGACAACCTGGTCGTCTCGATCGACACGGTCATCTACTTCCAGGTCACCAACCCCATCGCCGCGACGTACGAGATCGCCAACTACATCCAGGCGATCGAGCAGCTGACCATGACCACGCTGCGCAACATCATCGGCGGCATGACGCTCGAGCAGACCCTCACCAGCCGCGACGAGATCAACACCAAGCTCCGTGGCGTCCTCGACGAAGCGACCGGCAAGTGGGGCATCCGGGTCAACCGTGTCGAGCTCAAGGGAGTCGATCCGCCGCCGTCCATCAAGGACTCGATGGAGAAGCAGATGCGGGCCGACCGCGACAAGCGCGCCGCGATCCTCCAGGCCGAGGGCAGCCGGCAGGCCGCGATCCTCACGGCCGAGGGCGAGAAGCAGTCGCAGATCCTGCGCGCCGAGGGCGACCGCGAGGGTCAGATCCTCAGCGCCCAGGCCAAGCGGGAGTCGCAGATCTTGACCGCGCAGGGCGAGGCCCAGGCGATCGCCACCGTCTTCCAGGCGATCCACGACGGCCAGCCCGACCAGTCGCTGCTCGCCTACCAGTACCTCCAGATGCTGCCCGCGATCGCTCAGGGCGACGCCAACAAGCTGTGGATCATCCCCAGCGAGGTCGGTGACGCCCTCAAGGGGCTCGGAGCAGCAGTCGGTCAGATCCCGACGGCCGTCGACGGACCCAAGACCCGCGTGTCCTACGACGAGCCGGTCACCGACGCCAGTGCTCGGCCCAACCTCTCGGAGGCCCACCGCGCCGTCAGCGAGGCGCTCGAGGCCGCCAAGGAAGCCTCCGCTCCGGATGTCCCGCCACGGGTACTCTCCGACGGACCCGAGGCGCCGGCCCAGGACGTGCCGGCTCCCGAGGCGCCGGCCCAGGACGCGCCGACTCCGGACGCCGTGCAGGGTGAGAGCGCTGCCGGCTGGGAGGACGACACCACCAAGATCTGGGAAGACGGGTCCACGGGACGACAGTGAGCGGGGCTCAGCAGTAGCGCCACCGGGTGATCAGGCGCACACTGGGACAAAGTCCCGTTCAGCTCCTCCCCAGGAGGCCGCCATGAGGTCCAGCAGCGTCCCCGAGCTCGTCCCGGTCCTGTCACCGGGGAAGCACCGGAACCCCCGAAAAGGGGCGTGCTTCATGGAGTTCGCGTCGTACCTGGCCGGTGAGAAGTGGAGCGACCAACCGGCCTGCACCCACCCGCTCCTGGCCGGGCTCGCCCGGCTCGTCAACGACAACGTCACCGACGACACTCGTACGTCGATGGTCGAGCTGGTGCCCAAGGTGGTCGGGCTGAACAGTCCAGATCCGAGGATCCACGCGGCGATCTGTGTCCGGGCCGCGGCGATCGCGCTGCCGCTGTCACCACGGGCGCACCAGCGGGCGCTCGCAGTGGGCCTGCTCGCGGTGGAGCGCTATCTCGAGGACATCGACATGGTGCTCCCCGAGGAGCTCGACGGACTGACGGCCGACGCGTTCGCGCAGGCGCCCGCAGCGGAGCAGTGGGCGCGCGGGTTCCGTCGCGGGCTCACTACCCACCCGAAGCACTTCTCGAGGCGCGCCGCGCCGCGGATCGTGCTCAACAGCGTCGACGGCGTCGTACGGTCGGTCAGCACCGACTCCGACACCGTCCTCCGGCGGATGCTCTCCGACGCCATCGACGACTGCGAGCAGCTGATCAGTGCTGGAACGTCCCGAGAAGTGTCGCCCGCGCCAGTGTCTTGAACGCGAGGTTGAACGAGACGACGGCCGGCGTGGCGTTCTCGTCCACGCCGAGGCGCTCCTCGCCGATCGCGTGGACGACGAAGTAGTAGCGGTGCGGCATGTCGCCCTGCGGGGGCGCCGCTCCCGCGTAGTCGGACGTCCCGAAGTCGTTGCGGACGTGGAACGCTCCGGCGGGGAGGATCCCGCCGGAGCCGGCTCCGGTCTCCAGCGACCGTACGTCGCCCGGGACGTCGACGAGCACCCAGTGCCAGAACCCTGACGGCGTCGGTGCGTCGGGATCGAAGCAGGTGACCACGAAGCCCTTGGTGGTGTCCGGGAATCCCTCCCACGACAGCTGCGGCGAACGGTTGCCCGCGTCGTAGACCTGCGCCTCGTCGAGTGCGTCTCCGTCGGAGATCTCGGTGCTCGTGACGGTGAAGGACGGGACGGGCGGAAGGTAGTCGTACGGGTTCGGCGCCACCGGTCGGTCGAGGATCATCGGCACTCCTTCGAGTAGGGGATCTCCACCGGACGGTATCGCGAAGGGACCTGGTTAGCATCGAGCTGTGAGCCACGGACCCGGACTGCCGCACCCGCCATACCCCTCAGGGCTGATCCTCGCCGGTCGGCGGGTGGTCGTGGTCGGGGGTGGCCACGTCGCCGCGCGCCGTCTGCCCGCGTTCCTCGACGCGGGGGCCGCCGTGACGGTCGTGTCGCCCAAGGTCGACCCGGTCGTCCGCGAGGCGGCGTCACGGGGCGAGATCGCCCTCGTGGAGCGGGAGTACGAGACGGGGGATCTGGCCGGCGCGTGGTACGCGATGGCCTCGACGGACCGGCCGGCGGTGAACGCCGCCGTCGTCGACGAGGCGACCGAGGCGCGGATCTTCTGCGTGCGCGCGGACGACGCCCCCCTCGGCACCGCGTGGACTCCCGCGGTCGGGCACGTGCACCAGACGACGGTCGCGGTCCTCTCCAACCGTGACCCGGCTCGGTCGGCGCGGACGCGCGACCGGCTGCTCGACTCCCTGCGAGACGGCGCCGATGGCTGAGGTCGTCGCCGTCGACGACCCGGCAGACGCTCGGCTGAGGGACTACGTCGACCTCCGCGACGTGCAGCTGCGCAAGCTGCTCGAGTCCGAGCGCGGAGTCTTCATCGCCGAGGGGGAGAAGGTGGTCCGGCGAGCGGTGGAGTCCGGCCACCAAGCACGCTCGTTTCTGATGGCGCCGCGGTGGCTGGAGACGCTCTCCGACGTGCTCGACACCACCGACGCGCCGGTCTTCGTCATGCCGGAGGCGGAGATCGAGCGGGTGACCGGCTTCCACGTCCACCGGGGTGCGCTCGCGAGCCTGGACCGGAAGCCGGTGCCCCCGGTCGAGGAGGTCCTGGCGAACGCCCGCCGTGTGGTCGTCGCCGAGGACCTCATGGACCACACCAACGTCGGCGCGGTGTTCCGCAGCGTCGCGGCCCTCGGCTTCGACGCGGTGATCCTGTCCCCACGGTGCGCCGACCCGCTCTACCGTCGAGCCGTCAAGGTGTCGATGGGGTCGGTGTTCTGGCTGCCGTACGCCCGGGTCGACGACTGGTACGGGTTCCCGGAGCTGCTTCGGTCGCTCGGCTGGACCAGTCTCGCGATGACGCTCGCCGAGGACGCTCGAGACCTGCGCGACGTGGCGCCGGCCGACCCGGGGGAGAAGATCGCGCTCCTCGTCGGCGCCGAGGGCGACGGCCTGTCACCGCACTGGAGCCGCAGCGCCGACGTACGCGTGACGATCCCGATGGCCGCCGACATCGACTCGCTCAACGTCGCAGCCGCGACGGCGGTCGCCTGCTGGGCGTTGGCCGGACCTGCGGTCGGCTAGGTCAGAGGTCGTGCGCCGAGGTGACGCGCGCGACGGCGGGCCAGTCGGCGGGGTAGTCCTCCGCGATCGCCTCGGCCTGCTTGAAGAGCTTCTTGCGGGCCCGCGCCGGGACACGGTCGCCGAAGACCGTGCCCATCAGGTGATCGGTCTCGTGCTGGAGGCAGCGCGCGAGCGTGCCGCCCTCGCCGACGTAGGTGACCGGCGCGCCGGTGTGGTCGGTGCCCTCGACGCGCGACCAGTCGGGCCGGGCGCAGTACGAGTAGGCACCGGGAAGGGAGAGGCAGCCCTCCTCGCTGTCGTCGAGGTTGCGGTCGCCGGGCTCGGGGAGGGTCAGGACCGGGTTGCAGACGACGCCGGCCACCCGCTTGTTGTCACCGTCGGTGCAGTCGAAGACGAACACCTGGAGGTCCACGCCGATCTGGTTCGCCGCGAGCCCTGCACCCTCGGCCGCGTACATCGTCGCGAACATGTCGGCGACCAGCTGCTCGAGGTCGGCGTCGTACGAGGTCACCGGTGCGAGCTTGCGGTGCATCACGGGCTCACCCCAACGGGTGATCGGACGTACCGTTCCTCCGGAGGGCAGGGAGACGGGCAACAGGGGCTCCTTCGCACGGAACTTCGGCCGACGGGCTGACCAGGGCAGGGTATCCGACCTTGTTCTTCAGGATGGATGCGCGAGGTTGCAACTCACAGTTACAGTGGGCGTCACAGGTTCTGCCTTTCCGACCACGAGGAGACGCTGTGACAGCGCACTCGACGCGCCGAGACCCCATGAGCAAGGGTCTCGCCGTCCTCAACCGGATCGCCTCGATGCCGGTGCTCGACCGACTCAACCTCCGCCACCCCTCCGAGCAGGTGGCCTACCACGGGGCGCGCGTCGGCTTCCGCACGGCAGGCGCCGTGAGCCGGGGCTTCCGACGAGTGCCCGGACGCGGCGCACCGGTGCGCCCCACGGCGGCGCCCACCACCGGCGTCTTCGATCTCACGCCGACCGAGGACCAGCAGATGATGGTCGACGTCGTCGCCGAGTTCGCCAGGGAGGTCGTCATCCCCGCGGTCGAGAAGGCCGAGACGGCCCTCGACACGCCCGCCGACCTCTTCACCCAGGCGTACGAGCTCGGGCTCACGCTGACCGGTCTCCCGGAGGACCTCGGAGGACTCGCCGCGGAGCGCTCTGCCACGACGGGCGCTCTGGTGGCCGAGGCGCTCGGCCGTGGCGACATGGGGATCGCTGCCAGTCTCCTCGCGCCGGGATCGGTGGCGACGGCGATCGGGTTGTGGGGCGACAGCACCCAGCAGGCGACGTACCTGCCGGCGTTCACCGGCTCCGACGTCCCGGCTGCCGCGCTCGCCGTGGCCGAGCCGCGGGCGCTGTTCGACCCGTTCGGACCGCGGACGACCGCACGCTCGGTGCCTGGCGGCGGCTTCGTGCTGGACGGCGTGAAGTCGGGGGTGATCCGGGGAGCGTCTGCCGAGCTCTTCGTGGTGGCCGCGACGACCGACGACGGGCGGCCGGCGCTGTTCGTGCTCGAGTCGAGCACCCCGGGCATCACCATCGAGACCGACCCGTCGATGGGCCTGCGAGCGGCCGCACTGTCGCGACTCGTCCTCGACGGCGTGACCGTGCCGGCCGAGGCCCTGCTGCCCGAGAGCATCACCTCGTACGCCGACAGCGTCCGCCTTGCCCGGATCGCGTGGAGCAGCCTGGCCATCGGCGCCATGCGCGCCGTGCTCGACTACGTGATCCCGTACGTCAAGGAGCGCAAGGCGTTCGGCGAGCCCGTCGCCCACCGTCAGAGCGTGGCGTTCATGGTGGCGGACATGGCGACCGAGCTCGAAGGCGCACGCCTGGCGACGTTGCGTGCGGCCTCCCGCGCCGACCTCGGCCGGTCGTTCGCCCGCGAGGCGGCGCTGTCGCGCCGTCTGTGCACGGAGTACGGCATGAAGATCGGCACCGACGGGGTGCAGCTCCTCGGCGGTCACGGCTTCACCAAGGAGCACCCGGTCGAGCGGTGGTACCGCGACCTGCGTGCGGTCGGCGTCATGGAGGGCGGCCTCCTCGTCTGAGGGGCTGCCAGGAGGAGACAAGAGCAGATGATCAATCTCGAGACGCCCAGCAAGTTCCGCGGGTTCGTCGCGCAGGCCCATCGGGTCGCTGCCGAGTTCATGCGGGCCAACTCCCGCAAGTACGACCTTGCCGAGCACGAGTATCCCAAGGAGCTCGACATGCTCGCCGCCGTCGTCGACGGCATGGGCGACTCCGGCGAGGGCCAGGGCGCCGGGGCCGCCGGGGTGCGCCGCGCCGCGGAGACCGGCACGGCGGTCCGCAACGGCTCCAACATGGCCTCCGTCCTGTCGGTCGCCGAGACCTGCTGGGGTGACGTCGGGCTCACCCTGTCGCTGCCGCGCCAAGGGCTCGGCAACTCCGCGATCGCCTCGGTCGCCACCGACGAGCAGCTCGAGCGCTTCAAGGGCATGTGGGCGTCGATGGCGATCACCGAGCCCGGCTGCGGCTCGGACTCGGCCGCGATCACGACGACCGCGACCAAGGACGGGGACGTCTACGTCCTCAACGGGGAGAAGATCTACGTCACCTCCGGCGAGCGCAGCGACGCGGTGGTCGTGTGGGCGACGCTCGACAAGGCGCTGGGGCGGGCGGCGATCAAGTCGTTCGTGGTGCCGAAGTCGCTGCCGGGCATCCGGGTCGAGCGGCTGGAGCACAAGCTCGGCATCAAGGCGTCGGACACCGCCACCATCATGCTCGACAACTGCCGTGTGCCCGCCGAGAACCTGCTCGGCGACCCCGAGGTGCACACCGACAAGGGGTTCGCCGGGGTCATGCAGACCTTCGACAACACCCGGCCGCTGGTGGCGGCGATGGCCGTGGGGTGCGCGCGTGCGGCGCTCGAACGCACCCGCGAGATCCTCGAGGACGCGGGGGTCGACATCGACTACGACCGGCCGGTGCTCGCCCAGTCGGCCGCCGCGGCGGCGTACCTCCAGATGGAGGCCGACTGGGAGGCTGCGCATCTCCTCATGCTCACCGCGGCGTGGATGGCCGACAACCGCCTGCCCAACTCCCTCGAGGCGTCGATGGCCAAGGCGAAGGCCGGGCGCGTCTGCAACCAGGTCACGCTGCGCTGTGTGGAGCTGGTGGGCACGTTGGGCTACTCGGAGGACGAGCTCCTCGAGAAGTGGGCGCGCGACTCCAAGATCCTCGACATCTTCGAGGGCACGCAGCAGATCCAGCAGCTCATCATCGCGCGTCGCGTGCTGGGCCTGACGTCGACGGAGCTGCGCTGAGGTGATCGTGCCCGGACCGGTCACGCGGTCATCTGGGTCCGCGTGACCGGTCCGGGCGGATACGCTGGGCCCTGACCGTGCGGGCAACCTGCCCGGCGGACGTGGTCGCCTCCCTGCACCGAACCGGAGCTTGCGCTATGACGACGATCCCCGATCAGGCGTTTGCCGGCGT
Source organism: Mumia sp. (assembly GCF_028803055.1). Classification (NCBI taxonomy): domain Bacteria; kingdom Bacillati; phylum Actinomycetota; class Actinomycetes; order Propionibacteriales; family Nocardioidaceae; genus Mumia; species Mumia sp. The sequence goes on along the minus strand of NZ_JARBCJ010000023.1, from coordinate 11,639 downwards.
CGAGCACGACGTCGAGTACGAGGTCACCCGTCTGCTACGCCGCTCTCGCCTGCGCGGGCTGGGCACCATCAACCGGATCCACCCTGACCTGGACTTCGCGTCCTACATGCTGCTCGTGGCCATCGTCGATGCGCGGCCAGGTGGTGGGCACGGAGTCCGCGGTTCCGACCTCGCCGATGCGGTGAGCGTGCACAAGTCGACGGTCAGCCGGGGGATTGCCCAGCTGGAGCAGCTCGGACTCGTGGAGCGCGTGCCGGACCCGACGGACGGTCGGGCCAGGCTCATCTCCCTCACCGAGGTGGCGCGAGAGCGGCTGGCGGAGGTGCGCGCGACTCGACGGGCGCGACTCGCCCGGGCGATCGCCGACTGGACCGAGGACGACCTCGACACCCTCGCGTCATTGTTGGGCCGCCTCAACACCGGGCTCGAAGCTCCCACGGAGTAGCCGCCCGCCGTACGCTCGCCCCGCCCTCCTCGCGCCGGCCCCGACGGCGATTCGGTGAGGAGATCGGGACGTTCGTGCCGTACGAGCCCGATCTCCTCACCGAATCGCGGGGGCGTCGCGGGTAGGGCGTCGCGGGGTGGGGCGTCGCGGGGTGGGGCCGCACCGCCGGGCGCCAGAGTGCCGAGGATCTGGGAGGGTAGGGGAATGAGCAATCTCGAGAAGCCAGTCATCGAGTTCCCCGAGGGCGACGAGCCGGAGGACCTCGACATCCTCGACATCGTGGAGGGCACCGGCGCCGAGGCCAAGCCCGGCGACTACGTGACCGTGCACTACGTCGGCGTGAAGTTCCGTGACGGCGCGGAGTTCGACGCGTCGTGGAACCGCGGCGAGTCGATCCGGTTCCCGCTGCAGGGTCTGATCCAGGGATGGCAGGAGGGCATCCCCGGGATGAAGGTCGGTGGGCGCCGTCAGCTCACCATCCCGCCGCACAAGGCGTACGGCGCCGCAGGCGGCGGTCACCCGCTGTCCGGCGAGCCGCTGATCTTCGTGATCGACCTGCTCGGCGTCGGCTGAGCAGACGTCTTCCCTGGTCGGGCGCCGTCGCGGCGCCCGACCGGGCCTCACCCGGTGCGCGACGCTGGTCGCAGCGTGGCCGAGCCGGCGCGGGTCGAACTGAAGGCCCCGGTACGGTAGGAGCGATGAACACCTTCTCGGGACGTTCGCGGCGTCGTGCCGCCCTCGCACTGTCCGCTGCGACGGTGTCGGTGATCGCCCTCGCGGGGTGCTCGGAGACCGAGGAGCCCGTGCCGGCGCCAGGGCCCGCCACCCCCGCGGCCCCGACCCTCGGGAGTCTCGGAGAGCTGCGCGGCCTGACGATGATCGACACCTCGTGGGAGTCCTACCGCACCGCGAAGGTCACCTCCGTCACCGGCCGGCCCGACGCCCGGGCCGTCGACGTCACGTACGAGGCGAGCGACGCGACGTGCGAGAAGCTGGCCGGATTCGCGCAGCGTCGCACCAAGACTCAGCTCCAGGTGACGATCGTGATCGGGCGCCAGGACGACTGCGAGCCGGGCACCGTGAAGGCCGCCACCACCTCCGTTCCCCTCACCGAGCCGTTGGGCACCCTGGCACCGGTCGCCTCGCCGTACTCGGAGGAGTCGGTCGCGATCGGCTGAGGTGCCTCACCTCAGGGCGGAGATGAGCTTCGTGACCCGCTTCGGTGAGACCGAGGCCGCGGTACGCAGACGCTGCGCGAAGAGGCTGACCCGCAGCTCTTCGAGTGCCCAGCGAGCCGCCGCCACCGCGTCGGACTGCCGCTCGATGTCAGGAAGCGCTTCGACCGCCTCATAGAACCGTGCCTCGAGGTCCTGGACGATGTGGCGGTTCTCCTCCTCGCCGCGGTCCGTCGCGTGCTGGACCCGGAACGCGGCGGCACGGAGATAGCGAGGCACGTGACGCAGCTGCTCGAGCCCGGTCTCGGACACGAACCCGTCGAAGACCAGCCACGACAGCTGCACCTCGACGTCGCGCACGATCTCCGGCTTGGTCCGGCGGGCCTCGTCGAGCTCGGACCGCAGGGATCCCAGGTCGGAGATCACCCGCTCCACCTCACGCGCCACGGCCGAGGTCTGGGCGTACAGCTCGGAACGCACCTGCTCACGCAGCAGCCCGAACGTCTCGGCGTCGCGGACGACAGCACGGCCGGTGACCGCGTCGATCCCTGCCAGGACGCAGTCGGCCATCAGCAGGGACGTGCTGCGGTACGGCGAACCGGCCAGCACCAGCAGGGTGCGGGTCCCGAGGTCCTTCGACACCTGCGCGGCCGGCGACGGGACGTTCAACGCCAGCAGACGGCGTACGCCCTGCCGCGTCGCGATCTCGGCGTGCCGGGCGGAGGCGAAGACCCGGAGGTCGACGTGGGTGCCGCGGTCGACGAGCGCCGGGTAGGCCGTGACCTCGTGCCCGCGGCTCACCGACGTCACCTCGGTCGGGATCGTGCCGAGGTCCCACGCCATGATGCCGGTGCGCTCGAGGTTGCTCGAGGCCGCGGAGATCGTACGGCCGAGGCGGGGGCGCAACTCGGCTCGCAGCGCGTCCAGATCCTTGCCGCGGGCGATCTCCGCCTCGCCGTCCCGCACCCGGAACGTGACTCTCAGGTGCCGGGGGAGCGAGGCGAGATCGAACGTGCCGGGCGCGACGACATCGCCGTTGAGGGTCCGGATGCCTGCCGACATCGCCTCCGCCACCGGGAGCGTCGTGTCCAGGGGGAGCGCCAGCAGCCGGCGGGCCACATCCGGTGCGGGCACGAGCCGCCGTCGTACGTCCTTGGGGAGCCCGCGCAGCAGTGCCGTCACGAGCTCCTGGCGGTAGCCGGGGACACCCCACAGGAAGGCCGTCTCGTCGAGATCGGCGAGCCGCTCGAGCGGGACGTCGACCGTGACACCGTCGACGTCGCTCTCGGGCTCGAAGGCGTACGAGAGCGGCAGGTCGATGCCCGCGGACTCCCACGTCGTGGGGTACGCCTCGAGCGCCACGTCACCGGCGTCGTCGCGCACGAGGTCGTCGGGAGTGAGGTCGAGGAGGTCGGGCGTGCGTCGTCGCGCCTTCTTCCACCACGTGTCGAAGTGGCGCACCGAGACGACGTCGGGCCCGACCCGGTTGTCGTAGAACGCGAACAGGGTCTCGTCGTCGACGCGGATGTCGCGTCGGCGGACCCGGTCCTCCAGGCCCTCGATCTCGGCGATGACCTCGGCGTTGTGGGTCCAGAAGGCGTGGTGCGTGCTCCACTCGCCCTGCACCAGCGCGTGCCGGATGAAGAGCTCGCGCGCCACCTCCCGGTCGATCGGCCCGTACGAGACCAGCCGGTCGGCGACGACCGGCACGCCGTACAGGGTGACCCGCTCGTGCGCCATGACCGCCCCTCGGCGCCGCGACCAGTGCGGCTCGGAGTAGGTGCGCTTGAGAAGGTGGGCGCCCTCCCGCTCGATCCACGCGGGCTCGACCTTGGCGACGGTGCGGGCCCACAGCCGCGACGTCTCGACGAGCTCGGCAGCGACGACCCACTGGGGCGGCTTCTTGGCGAGCCCTGATCCGGGGAAGATCGCGAACCTGCCGTTGCGGGCGCCGAGGTAGTCACGGGTCTCGCCCTCGCGCAGGCCGATGTGCGACAGCAGCCCGGCGAGCGCCGCCGCGTGGATGCGGTCGGGGTCGGCAGGAGGTCCGTCGGACTGGCCCAGGTCGAGTCCGAGACCACGGCACTGGTCGCGCAGCATCGCGTGCACGTCCTGCCACTCGCGGATGCGGACGTAGTGCAGGTACTCCTCGCGCACCGTCCGGCGGAAGGCGTTGCCGGACAGCTCACGGCGCTGCTCGCGGAGGTAGTTCCACAGGTTCAGATAGGCGAGGAAGTCCGAGGTCGGGTCGGCGAACCGCGCATGCTTGGTGTCGGCCTGCTGCTGCGCCTCGAGCGGGCGTTCGCGCGGGTCCTGGATGGACAGCGCCGAGACGATGACGAGCATCTCGCGCAGCACCCCGTACGACGAGGCGGCGACCAGCATCCGCGCCAGCCGGGGATCGAGCGGGAACGCGGCGACCTGTCGCCCGACGGTGGTGAGCGAGCTCCGCATGCCCCGTGCGCCGTCGCTCAGCGCCCCGAGCTCCTCGAGGAGGCCGACGCCGTCGCGCACCGCGCGGCGGTCGGGCGGGTCGAGGAACGGGAAGTCCTCGACCGGCCCCAGGTCGAGCGAGGCCATCTGCAGCAGCACCGACGCGAGGTTGGTCCGCAGGATCTCCGGGTCGGTGAACTCCGGACGCGACGCGAAGTCCTCCTCCGAGTAGAGCCGGATGCAGATGCCGTCCGACGTGCGCCCGGAACGGCCGGCCCGCTGGCTCGCGCTGGCCTGGGAGATCGGCTCGATCGGCAGCCGCTGCACCTTGAGACGCTGGCTGTAGCGGGAGATGCGGGCAGTCCCGGGGTCGACGACGTAGCGGATGCCGGGGACCGTCAGCGACGTCTCGGCCACGTTGGTGGCGAGTACGATCCGGCGCCCGGTGTGGGGCTCGAAGACCTTGTGCTGCTCGGCCGCGGACAGCCGGCCGTACAACGGGAGGATCTCGGTGCGGCGGAGCTTGCGCTCGCGGAGCATGTCGGCGGTGTCGCGGATCTCGCGCTCCCCGGAGAGGAAGACGAGGACGTCGCCGTCGGACTCCCGGCCCAGCTCGTCGACGGCGTCGCCGATCGCGGCGAGGACGTCGCCTGATCCGGCGTCGGCGCGCTCCGAGGGCGGACGGTAGCGGACCTCGACCGGGTACGTCCGTCCGCTCACCTCGATGATCGGTGCGGGGCTGCCGTCGGGCGCCGCGAAGTGGGCCGCGAAGCGCTCGGGGTCGATGGTCGCGGAGGTGATGACGACCTTGAGGTCGGGACGACGGGGGAGGAGTCGACGGAGGTAGCCGAGCAGGAAGTCGATGGTCAAGGACCGCTCGTGCGCCTCGTCGACCACGATCGTGTCGTAGCGGAGCAGCATCGGGTCGTCGTGGATCTCGGCCAGGAGGACACCGTCGGTCATCACCCGGACGAGCGTGCTGGGACCGGAGCGGTCGTCGAACCGGACGGCGTACCCGACGGTCTCGCCGAGCGTCGTCCGGGTCTCCTCCGCGATCCGGGCGGCGACGCTGCGGGCGGCGATGCGGCGGGGCTGGGTGTGTGCGATGGTCCCGCGGACACCGCGACCGAGGCCGAGCAGGATCTTGGGCAGCTGGGTCGTCTTGCCGGAGCCGGTGGCGCCGGCGACGACGACGACCTGGTGGTCGGCGATGGCGGCCGCGATGTCGTCACGACGCTCGGTGACCGGCAGCTCGGGCGGGAAGTCGAGGTCGGGGACCGACGCCCGGCGAGCGGCCGCCCGTGCCTCCGCCGCGGCCACGTCCTTCTCGACGTCGGCGAGCTGCTCGGTGCGTCGAGCGGCGTCGCGCTGGGACGCTGCGCGGTCGAGCCGTCGCCGGAGCCGTCGCTCGTCGCGCAGCGTCACCTCGCGCAGCCGCGTGCGCAGCTCGCCGACGGTCATCCGAGAACCCCTAGGGAAGGTCGAGTGCGTCCTTGAGCAGGGCGTACCCGACGAACGCGACGATGTCGATCACCGCGTGGGCGATCACCAGCGGCACGATGCGCCCTGTCCGCTGGTACCAGTACCCGAACACGATACCCATCACCGCGTTGCCGATCGCCGGCCCGATCCCCTGATAGAGGTGGTACGAGGCTCGGAGGGCAGCGCTGGCCGCGAGCACCGACCACCGGTTCCACCCCAGCTGGGTCAGCCGCCACATGAGGTATCCGACGACGATGACCTCCTCCAGCACCGAGTTCATGAGGGCGGAGAGGATCAGCACCGGCACGCGCCACCAGTGCTCGTCGAGACCGCTGGGCACGATGGTCGCGGTGATCCCGAGCTCCCGGCCCACGAAGTAGAGGCCGAGCCCGGGGACCCCGATGAGCGCGGCGAGCCCGACGCCCCAGCCGGCGTCACCTGCGGCTGTGCCTCGTCCGATGCCGAGGACGCGACGGGGAGCGTCGCTCGAGCGCACGAGGAGATAGAGGACCAGTGCGACCGGAACCAGGGCGAAGCCGATGCCGAGGAGCTGGTAGGTCAGGTCGAGCCAGGGCCGGTCGCTCCGAGACGAGTTGAGTGTCGCCGACTGGTCGGCCAGCGGTCCACGCGTCAGCTTCGCCACCAGGGAGACCGTGGCGTAGACCGCCGACTGCAGCAGCGACAGCAGCAGGACGATCCAGACCTCGGTGCTCAGCAGCCGCTTCTGCGGCGCCGCAACGGGGTCGGGAGCCGGGACCAGGGGTCCGGGGAACGTGAGCGTCACGGCATCACGGCGTCACAGCCTGCGCGCGGACAGCGTGTCGCAGGAGTTGACGTCGCCCTTCTCGTATCCGGTCATGAACCAGCGCTGACGCTGCTCGGCCGAGCCGTGGGTCCAGCTCTCCGGGTCGACGCGGCCGGTGGCCGACTTCTGGATGCGATCGTCACCCACCGCTGCGGCGGCCGACAGCGCAGACGCGATGTCGGCCTTCGTGAGCGGCTTGATGAGGGTGGTGCCCTGCTCGTCCTGGGTCGTCGCTGCATGGTTGGCCCAGACGCCTGCGAGGCAGTCGGCCATGAGCTCGACCCGGACCGCGCCCGACTTCGCGCCCTGCGGGTCCTCCTGGGAGTACTTGAGGACGCCGAGCAGGTTCTGGACGTGGTGACCGTACTCGTGGGCCACGACGTACATCTGGGCCAGCGCACCGTCGTCGGCGCCGAACCGCGTCGTGAGGTCGTCGAAGAACGACGTGTCGATGTAGACCTGCTCGTCGGACGGGCAGTAGAACGGCCCGACGTCACTGCTCGCGGCGCCGCAGGCCGACTGGGTCTGACCGGAGTAGAGGACGGTGTACGCGTCGCGGTACTGGCGGTTCGCGTCGGCCGGGAGCGCGTCACGCCAGTAGTCCTGGACGCTGTTCACGGTGCCGATCACGCGGCACGTGTCGTCGCGGTTCGCATCGGCCCCGGTCTTGCACTCGGAGAAGTCGGCCTGCGTGCCGGACTGCTGGACCTGAGACGTGTCGAAGGCGCCCGCCGAACCGCCCTGGTCGAACGGGTTGACCCCGAGGAAGGTCGCGATGAGGAACAGGATGATCGAACCCGCACCACCGCCGATGAGCGCGCCACCCCGGTTGGAACCGCCGCTGCGCACCTGGCTCGTGTCGAGACTGGCGCCTTCGTTGAACGTCATGGTCGGAGTGTAGGGCCGGGCGGCCGTACGATCCGGTCGCCGGGGGAGGGCTTCCCCGCCATCGGACCGGGCGGGACCGCCCCGGCTACAGTGCAGCGGTGAGCGAGTTGAGCACCGTCGGCTTCACCGTGCCGTCATCTCTCGGGGGTTCGGACGAGGTGCGTCGACGCGGGTTGCGTCGCATGCGCACGCTCGCCACCGGGCTGCTGGTCGTGGCGGCGGTGATCTATGCGCTGACGCACGGCGAGTCGGGCGCGCTGGGCTACGTCAACGCCGGCGCCGAGGCGGCGATGGTGGGCGCGATCGCGGACTGGTTCGCGGTGACGGCGATCTTCAAGCACCCCATGGGCCTCCCGATCCCGCACACGGCCCTGATCCCACGCCGCAAGGATGCGCTCGGCGAGAGCCTCCAGGAGTTCGTCTCTGACAACTTCCTCAACGAGCCGGTGGTCCGCGAGCGCGTCGAGGCAGCACGGATCAGCCTGCGCGTCGGCAGCTGGCTCGCCGATCCGGTCCACGCTCGGCGCATCGTCGACATCGGGTCGCGGGTCCTGCGTGACGGGCTGTCGCGCATCAGCGACGACGACGTGGCGGCCATCGTCCGCGAGGTCATCGTGCCCCGCCTCAAGGCTGAGCAGCTCAGCCCCGCCGTCGGCCAGGCCCTCGGCGAGATCGTCCGCGACGGCGCCCATCACGGGCTGGTCGACATCGCGGCGGAGGAGATGCACCGCTGGCTCGTCGACAACCAGGAGACCGTCGAGGGCATGGTCGCCGAGCGGGCCCCCTGGTGGACCCCGCACTGGGTGGACGGAAGGATCTCCACCCGGATGTATCGCGAGGCTCTGTCGTGGGTCGACGACGTCCGTACCGACCCCGACCACAGCGTCCGGCAGTCGCTCGACGCCTTCCTTGTCTCGCTCGCCGGCGACCTGGAGCAGGATCCGGACACCCAGGCCCGGGCCGAGGCCCTCAAGGAGCGGATCCTGTCCCAGCCGCAGGTCGTCGACGTGGCGGTGGCGCTGTGGAGCGGGCTGCGGCACGCCCTCCTCGACTCGCTCGACGAGTCCGCGGGCATGCTGCGCACCCGCATGGTCGCGCTCCTGTGCGAGACGGGCGAGCGCGTCGCCGCCGAGCCCGAGCTCCAGGCTCGCCTGGACCGCATGATGAGCGACACCGCGGCGTTCGTCGTCACCAACTACGGCAGCGAGATCGCCACGGTGATCTCGGAGACGGTGAACCGCTGGGACGGCAAGGAAGCGTCCCGCAAGATCGAGCTGCACGTCGGCCGCGACCTGCAGTTCATCCGGATCAACGGCACCGTGGTCGGCGCTCTGGCGGGCGTCACCATCCACGCGGTCTCGCAGCTGCTCTGACCGGCGACCCACGTAGGGTGAGCGGGTGAGCGAACGCTTCTCCTCCGTCGACGACGTGACCGAGCGGCTCGCTGCCCTCGGCTATCTCGCGTCCACGTCCGTCGCGACCACCGTCTTCCTCGCCGACCGGCTCGACAAGCCGCTGCTCGTCGAGGGCCCCGCGGGCGTCGGCAAGACCGAGCTGGCCCGCGCCGTGGCCGGGGCGACGGGAGCCGGGCTGGTGCGGCTGCAGTGCTACGAGGGCGTCGACGAGGCCCGGGCCCTCTACGAGTGGAACCACGCCAAGCAGCTGCTGCGCATCACCGCCGGTCGCGGCGAGACCTGGGACGCGACCCGCGACGACATCTTCACCGACGAGTTCCTGCTCGCTCGACCCCTGCTCCAGGCCATCCGTTCCGACGAGCCGAGCACCCTGCTGATCGACGAGGTCGACAAGGCCGACCTCGAGATCGAGGGCCTCCTCCTGGAGGTGCTCAGCGACTACGCGATCACGGTGCCTGAGCTGGGGACTCTCACCGCCCGTCACGCGCCGTTCACGGTGCTCACCTCCAACGCGACGCGGGAGCTCAGTGAGGCGCTCCGGCGGCGGTGCCTCTTCCTGCACATCGACTTCCCCGAGCCGGAGCTCGAGGAGCGGATCGTCCGGACGCGCGTCCCCGCCGTCGACGAGGCGCTCGCGGTGTCACTGGTGAGGGTCGTCAACGCCCTCCGGCGGATCGACCTGCGCAAGGCGCCGTCGGTGTCGGAGACCATCGACTGGGCCCGGACGCTCCTCGCACTCGGCGCGGACTCGCTCGACGAGGCGGTCGTGGACGAGACGCTGGGCGTCCTGCTGAAGCACACCGACGACGTCGCCCGTGCAAGGGCGCACCTGCAGCTCGACGAGGCGGACGGGCGCAGATGAGCGTCGGGTCGGGAGAGACCGGCTCACTCCCTGGGCGGCTCGTCGCGATGGTGGAGTCGCTGCGCGGCCACGGCATGGTCGTGGGCACCAGCGAGACCGTCGACGCCGCCCGGGTGATGGAGGTGCTGTCGCTCGCCGACCGTGCCCTCCTGCGTGAAGGGCTCGCCGCGGCGTTGCTGCGGCGGTCGGGGCAGCGTCGGGTGTTCGACGCCGTCTTCGACGTCTACTTCCCGGTCGGCGTCGGTGGGCGCGAGTCGGTGCGTGAGGAGACGCAGACCCGCGCGACCGGTGCCGGCGAGGACCGCTCGTCCGAGCCGCCGACGGTTGCGGAGCTTCGTGAGGATCTCGTCGACGCCCTGGCGCGGGGGAGTGGCGGGGCGCTGGACGAGGTCGCCGCGGCCGCGGTCGACGCGCTCGGGGCGGTCCAGGGTGCGGACGGTCCCGGCATGGCAGGATCCGGCTGGTCGGCGCGCCAGACCCTCGAGCAGCTGCGCCCGCAGACCGCGATCGTGAGGGCGCTGGCACGACGGGGGAGCACCGAGGGCTTCGCCGAGCGGCTCGACCGTGACGAGGTGCGCCGCGACGTCGAGCGTTTCCGTGAGCTCGTCCAGTCCGAGGCCAGCCGTCGTACGGCCGAGGTCCGAGGACGCGAGCGGGTCGCGCGCTATGCCGTCCGGCCCGACGCCAGCCAGGTCGAGTTCCTCGCCGCCAACCGGGCGCAGGTGCTGGAGCTGCGCCGCGCCGTGCAGCCGCTCGCGCGGCGCCTGGCCACGCGTCTGTCGGCGCGACGACGGCGCCGCAACCGCGGTCAGGTCGACATCCGGCGGACGCTGCGGCGGTCGATGTCGTACGGCGGGGTGCCGCTGCAACCGGTCTTCGAGCACCGGCGCAAGGCCCGGCCCGAGCTGGTGCTGCTCTGCGACGTGTCGGGGTCGGTGGCGGGGTTCGCTGGGTTCACGATGCTTCTGGTGCAGGCGTTGCGCGACCAGTTCAGCAAGGTGCGCGTGTTCGCGTTCGTCAACCACACCGACGAGGTCACCGAGCTCGTCACCTCCGGGGAGTCGGACCCGGCGGCTTTGGCTGAGCGCATCTCGTCGAGCGCGAACGTCGCGCCCTGGCACCCCTCGAGCGACTACGGGCGGGCGCTGCGTTCGTTCGTCAGCCGGTACGGCAACGTCGTCGGTCCCCGTACGAGCGTGCTGATCCTGGGGGACGCCCGCACCAACAACCTGGATCCGGACCTAGACGCGCTGCGTGACGTGGTGGCTCGTGCCCGCCGCACGTTCTGGCTCAATCCCGAGCACGAGAGCCGGTGGGGGCTGGGCGACTCGGTCGCGCCGGCGTACGCGCAGATCGTCGACATGCACGAGTGCCGCACCGTCGATCAGCTCTCGCGGCTCGTCGGCCGGCTGCTGCCGGTCTAGCCCTACGACCCGAGGTGCCACGCGGCAGAGAGGAGACAGAGGTGCGACCGCCGGAGATCCTCCCTGCGCTGCGTGAACGGTTCAGCCCGATGGCGTTCGACCGGAGCCACACGCTCTCCGACCTCGACGTGGAGGCGCTGCTCGAAGCGGCGCGGTGGGCGCCGTCGGCCGGAAACTCCCAGCCCTGGGCGTTCCACCTCCGCCGCCGCTACGAGGCCGGGCACGACCTGCTCGTCGAGCACCTGGCCACGAGCTCGCGACGCTGGGCGCCGGACGCCAGTGCGCTCGTCGTCAACCTCGCCCGTCACGAGGTGGGCGAGAGCGGCCTGCAGTACTCCGAGTTCGCCGAGTACGACCTGGGTCAGGCGGTCGCGCACATGACGATCCAGGCGCACGCGATGGGCTTGGCGTGCCGTCAGTTCCGTGCCTTCGGCCTGGAGGCGCTCGAAGCCTCGCTCGAGGTGGCACCGGGGTGGCGCGTGCTCACGATGACGGCGATCGGTCTCGGCGAGCCGGACCCCTCCACGGAGCGGACGCGCCGGACCATCGGCGAGCTGCGCAGCGACGGGACGGCCTAGTCGATCGGCTGCGGATCGTGGGGATGGTCGACGTCGGCGAGGAACGCGTGCTCGTAGATCTCGTAGACCAGCGCCGACTTCGCCGCGTTGTACTCCGACATCCGCTGCAGCGAGCGGCCCGACAGGTCGGTC
>NZ_JARBCJ010000239.1:0-4127 GCF_028803055.1 Mumia sp. | reverse complement strand
GCCTGGGCCTCGGCCCACACCAGCATCGCCCGGCCCAGTCCCCGCGACTGCCGCGCAGGAGCGACCGCGATGTTCTCGATCAGGAGGTGGTCCCCCTCCCCCCGGGTGACCACGACAGAAGCGATCTCGCCGTCCTCGCGCACGACGTGGACGTCGCCGTCCGCGATCGCCCGCCCGTAGTCGGTGTTCATCGGCGCCGGCTCGCCACCGATGGCCTCGACGTACGGCGCGTACGCGCTGCGCACCATCTGGCGGACGGCGCCCGCGTCCGCGGGCTCGGCGGGTACGGGTGTTACCTCAGGCACCGGCACCACGATCCTCCGTGCGACCCCGCGCCGCAACGAACCGGCCGGTCAGAACGGCGCGTGACCGTCGTCCCGCAGGGCCGCCTCCGTGATCACGAGGAGCATGACCAGGCCCGCGAGTACGGCGATCGCCGGGGCAGCCGTCTCGGTCCACGCGAGGCCGAGCACCAGCCCCACGACACCGAGCGCGGCCATGGCCAGACCGAGCCGGATGAACATCGGCGTGTGGAAAGCCCGGGCGAAGGGCAGGAAGTGCAGCCCGACGGCGAGCACGATGACGGCCGGGAGGACGTCGACCTTGTCCCCCGCGTCCAGCGCCATCTGTCCGACCTGGACCAGGGCGAGCATGCCGACGACGCTGGCCAGATAGATCCAGGGGGCACTGCCGCGGACCGGCTCGGGCTCGGGGAACCAGCGCGGCCTCACGAACACCGCCCAGACGTACGCCGCCAGGGCGCCCGCCCACAGGACCACCGCAACGATCGAGGCCGTCGACGGCAACTCACCCCGGTTGGCATGGACGAACACGCTGGCGCCCGCGGCGCCGATGGTCGTGCCCCACACGCGCGGATCGCCCGTGCGCCTCAGCCCTCGATCGACGACACCTGCGGTCGTGACCGCCATCTGATCTCCCCATCGGCTCGTGCAGGCCTCCCCCGCGACGCCCCATCCTCCACTGCGGCAGAAGCCGGTCGCAACGCGCGCCGCGTGTCGGCGCCGCGGCCGGATCCGGTCCTTCTGAGGTTGCCGAATCCCGGTGGCGTCAGCGCCTCACGCGCGTCAGCGGGGTACGGTCGGCGTGGCAATGAGGGGAGGCAGCGATGGGGATCGTCGACAACGCCGTGTACGTCGGTGGGGCACGCAAGGTGGAGCCGCCGACCCTCGAGGACACCTACGAGCTGTTGCGAGACGAGCACGGCATGGGCTGGATCGGCCTCTACCGTCCGTCGCGCGAGGAGATCGACTCGGTCGCCGCGGAGTTCTCATTCCACGAGCTCGCGGTAGAGGACACGATCCGTGCTCACCAGCGCCCGAAGCTCGAGCGCTACGGCGACGTCCTCTTCACCGTCCTACGGCCGGCGCGTTATCTCGACGCCGAGGAGCGCGTGGAGTTCGGCGAGGTCCACGTCTTCACCGGCGCCGACTTCGTCGTCACGGTCCGGCACGCAGAGGCTCCGAACCTCGGACACGTCCGGAGTCGCCTCGAGGCAGCGCCGGACCTCCTCTCCCTCGGCCCGGAAGCCGTCCTGTACGCCATCTTCGACGAGGTCGTCGACGAGTACGGTCCGGTCGTCGACGGGTTGGAGAACGACATCGACGAGATCGAGTACCAGGTGTTCGCCGGCGACCCCGCGGTCTCGCGACGCATCTACGAGCTGTCTCGCGAGGTCATCGAGTTCCAACGCGCCACCCGCCCGCTCATCGGCATGCTCGACGCGCTGCGCAGCGGCTTCGAGAAGTACGAGGTCGACGAGGAGCTGCGACGCAACCTGCGCGACGTCGAGGACCACGTGATCCGGGTCGTCGAGCGGGTGGAGGGCTTCCGGCTGCTCCTCCAGAACATCCTCGCCGTCAACTCCACGCTCGTCGGCCAACGGCAGAACGAGGAGATGCAGCGTCTGACCGAGGCCAGCCTGCTCCAGAACGAGGAGGTCAAGCGCATCTCCTCGTGGGCGGCGATCCTCTTCGCGCCCACTCTCGTCGGCACGATCTACGGGATGAACTTCGAGCACATGCCCGAGCTCGGGTGGCTGTTCGGCTACCCCTTCGCCATCGCGCTGATGGCACTGGTGTGCGCGACGCTCTACGTCGTGTTCAAACGACGTGGCTGGCTCTAGCCGACGCCGATGAGTTTCGGCGCGGAGCCGGTCTCCTCTGCAGAGAGTCGACCCAGCCCCGCGAGGAGATCAGCATGACCGCCAGCTACACGTTCGACATCGTCTCCACCCTCGACGGCTTCGGTTCGTACGGAGAGGGTGGCGACTGGGGCGGCTACTGGGGCAAGCAGGGCCCTGAGTTCCTCGCCCACCGCCTCGCCCAGTACGAGGCCGAGCAGAGGATGGTCCTCGGCGCGAACACCTATCGGGAGTTCGTCGAGATCCTGGGGCCGAGCGCCGAGAGGACACCCGGGGCAGACCCGATCAACGACCGCATGGTGAGCATGCCGACGACCGTGGTCTCGTCGACCATCACGGGGCCGCTCGACTGGCCGAACGCGAGCGTCGCGAGCGGCGACGCCGTGGACGTCGTCGCCCGTCTCAAAGCGGAGTCCGACGTGCCGCTGCGCTCGCACGGCAGCCTGTCGATGAACCGCGCGCTGATGGCGGCCGGCCTCGTCGACCGCCTCCAGGTGACCCTCTTTCCCGTCATCAGCGGTCAGACGGGGACGGCCCCCATCTTCGGCGGCGCCGCCGACTTCGACCTCGAGCTGCTGGAGGCCCGTACCCTCGACGGCCGCACCCAGGAGCTCGTCTATCGCCCGAGCCCGCACCGCTGAGCCTGCCTCAGCCGTCGGTCCGGATGCCGGTCTCGTCGTCGTGGTCGCCGCGCACCCAGGCGATGTGGCGGGCGGCGGAGTACGCGAGAACGGCCTTCGCGTCACCGTCGATCGGGTTGCCGAAGTTGCCGATGATGCGGTCGAAGTCGAGGGTGCTCAGCCGGTCGGCGATCGCCTGGACGACGGCCGCCGACAGCGGGATCTTGTTCGGATAGCTGCGCATGAAGCCCAGCGACCGCCGGTCGGGGTTCGGGAACACCGTGTCGCCGCTGAGCAGGAGTCCTCCCCCGCTGGCGTCACCGGCCCAGTGAGCGACCGCCGCGCCAGCAAAGTGGCCGCCGACGCGATGGAGGGTCAGTCCCGGCGCCAGCGCGTGGTCGTCCTCCCAGAGCCCGATGCGCTCCGTACGACGTCCGACCCAGCCCTCGTCCGACGCGCACACCAGCACGGGAGCGTCGAGGGCGTCGCCCCACGCGGTCTGGACGCCGAACATGTGCGGGTGGCTGGCGGCGACCGCCAGCACGGGACCACGATCGAGGATCCGGGCGGCGGTCTCGTCGTCGACGTAGCCGGGCGGGTCCCACAGCAGCGATCCCTGCTCCGTCGTCACCAGCTGCGCGGTCTGACCGATCCCCACCTTCGGGTCGGTGGTGAGCTCGGCACGACCTGGCTCGCGGTCGGTCCAGACCAGTCGCTGGCCTGCCGCGCCGAGCTCCGCCGTCGTGGTCCAGCGCTGACCGTCGACCGGCACCCACTGGCGCTCGTCGGCACATATCGGACACACCTCGGGGAGCGGCTCGCTGTACTCGACGCCGCACGTCGCACAGATCTGCATCGCAACCTCCCTACAGTGAGGAGCATGAACGACTCCTCTGGTTCAGAGCGATCATGGCACTGCTGCTGGTGACAGGAGCGTCGACGGGTCTCGGACTCGCGACCGCCACGACTCTCGCATCGGGCGGGCACGACGTCGTACTGCACGCCCGCAACGCCGACCGCATCGAGGACGTACGCGTCCTCGAGCAGATGTACGACGTCGTCTACGGCGACCTCTCACACCGCGAGGAGACCGTCGAGGTCGCGCGACGGGCTGACGCGATCGGCCGGTTCGACGCCGTCGTCCACAACGCCGGCGTCATGCGCGGCGGCGACGTCCTCGCCGTGAACACAGTGGCACCGTTCGTCCTCACCGCGACGATGACACCGCCGCAGCGGGCGATCTTCCTCAGCAGCGGGCTGCACCACTCCGGCTCACCGCAACGTCTGGCTCCCGACTTCGCGCGGCCCGGCCGCACCTCGTACGGAGACAGCAAGCTCTTCGTCAC
>NZ_JARBCJ010000238.1:0-4175 GCF_028803055.1 Mumia sp. | reverse complement strand
CGCGACCCTCTTCTACGCGCTGGCGCGGACGGACTCCGTGTCCGAGCTCGTCCAGGGTTCGGACTACACCCGCGAGGTCGTGAAGTCGTACGCCTCGGTCGCCCGGACCCCTCGAGTGCTGACTCCGGTCATCGACGATCTCGACCTCGACACGACCCCGCGTCGTCTGGCAGGGTCGATCACCGCGTCGGCGCCGCTGGACCAGGTGATCATCGACGTCACGGCGACGAGCGCGTCGCCCGTCGAAGCGGCTCAGATCGCCAACGCCACCGCTCGCAGCCTGGCCACCGAGTCCGAGGCGCTCGCCCCGAAGACGCGCAGCGGTCGAGCAGCGCTGGACGTCTCGCTGATCTCGACCGCGACGACGCCGGAGTTCCCCTTCTCCCCCAACAAGAAGTTCTACGTCGCCGGCGGCCTGGCGGCCGGCCTGGGCGTCGGCCTCGCGCTCGCGCTCATCCTGGAGCGTCTCGGGAGCAGGGTCCGAACCGAGGCGGACGTCGAGGCCTACACCGAGGCCCCCGTGCTCGCACGCATCCCGCGCCAACGGTCCCGACGCGTCACCCCTGCCGCCCACAACGACGGTCGCGACATGGCTCGGAGCGAGGCGGTGCGTCGACTCCAGATCAACCTCGAGTCGCTCGGCATCGGTCTGACACCGGGCTCGGTGATGGTCACCTCCGCGCGGCCGGGCGAGGGCAAGACCACGACGACGGTGGACCTCGCCGCCGCGATGTCCGAGGCGGGCCACCGCGTGCTCCTGGTCGACGCCGACCTCCGGCGTCCGCGGGTGGCGAGCTACCTCGGGCTCGAGGGGAGCGTCGGGCTCACCAACGTGCTGGCCGAGCAGGTCGAGCTCGAGAATGTCGTCCAGCCGTGGCTGAGCGAGAACCTGCACGTCCTCCCCGGTGGCTTCGTCCGCTCGACCCCGGCCCAGGTCCTCGGTTCCGAAGCCATGCGTCGGTTCTTGCGCGACTCCTTGATGACCTACGACATCGTCCTGCTGGACGCCGCGCCGCTGATGCCGGTCGCCGACTCCGTCGCGCTCGCCAAGCTGGCCGACGGCACGCTGCTCGTCGTCGACAGCCGCTCGTCCAAGCCCGCCGACTTCAAGCAGGCGTTGCAGGTGCTGAGCGTCGCGGGCGCGAGTCTTGTCGGAGTCGTGCTCAACAAGACCACCGGTGGACGCTCCGGCCAGTACGGCTACGACCAACGTCCTCGCCGCTTCGACTTCCTGCGCAGAGAGCGGGATCCCCACGAGAACCGCGCGCCCGCTCTGGATCGCACGGGCAGGTAGTCGCGATGTCGACGATCGGGGCGTCCGACGTCCCCGGAGGCATCCAGACGTTCGCACCCCTGCGGCCGGCTGTCCCGGAAGCGGTCCCGCGCGAGACCCGCCCGTACCTCGCTGCGCTCGCCGCGACAGCGACCTTCGTGCTGGGCCTCAACTACCGGGTCGGCGGGTTCCTGCCAGTGGCGCTCCCGCTCCTCGTCGACCTGGCTACGCTCTGGTTGAGCGAGGAGCGCCGCTACCGCGGAGGGCCGTTGGTCGTCTTCGGGGGGCTGCTCGCCGTGCTGTCCGGCTACTGGCTGATCCGGATCGTCACCGGGATCGACCACGAGCTCGACGAGCGGGCGGGGATGGCGACCGGCCTCGCGTACGTCGTCGCGTTCCTCGGTGTCGGTTTCCTCCTCTGGGCTCGCAGCGTGCTGGGCGTTCCCGCAACGGCACTGGCCTATGCGCTGGGAGTGCTCGCCTCGACCGCCGCCTTCCAGGCAGGTGCGACCGACAACCCCTGGAAGTTCGCGTACTCGTGGCCGGTCATCGTGATCGTTCTCGCGGCGTGCGCGCTCAAGCGCAGCCACCATGCCGCCGTGGTGCTGCTCCTCGTGCTCGCTGCGTTCAGCGCCGCCAGCGACGCTCGGAGCCTGATGGGGATATGTCTGGCGACGGCGGCCCTGGTCCTCTGGCAGCGGCGCCCAGGAGCCGGGTCCCACGCCCTCGCGCGCCGCGGCAGCACCCTCGTCCTCCTCGCGGTGATGGCGTACGCCGGCTACTCCGTCGTCACCTCGCTCCTGCTCGGCGGCGCACTCGGCGACGAGACTCGAGAGCGCACGCAGGCGCAGATCGAGCGGAGCGGCAACCTCCTGACCGGTGGTCGTCCCGAGTGGTCGGCCACCATCGCGCTCATGCGTGACCAGCCGGAGGGCTTCGGGCTCGGCGCCGTACCCAACTTCCACGACGTCGCCACCGCGAAGACGGGCCTCGCCCCGCTCAACATCCCGACGATCGAGGGATACGTCGACAACTACATGCTCGGCCCACAGTTCACCTTGCACTCCGTCGTCGCCGATATGTGGGCGAGCCTCGGCGTGGTGGGGCTGGTCGTGGCGCTCGCCGTGGTCTGCCTGCTGATCGGCTCGCTGGTCCGGGGGATCACGGCTCGCGAGGCGTCGGCGCTCGTCGTCTTCCTGGGACTGATGGGGCTGTGGGACCTCGGCTTCTCCTCCACGTTCTCGGTCCTCGTACGGCTGACTCTCGCCATCGCAGTCCTCCTGACCGTCCGGGCGGGATCCACCGCGCCGTGGCAGGAGTCGCCGCAGACTTCACCGAGCCTCGAAGGAGGCGATGATGCCG
This sequence comes from Mumia sp., assembly GCF_028803055.1. Taxonomy (NCBI): domain Bacteria; kingdom Bacillati; phylum Actinomycetota; class Actinomycetes; order Propionibacteriales; family Nocardioidaceae; genus Mumia; species Mumia sp. The sequence goes on along the minus strand of NZ_JARBCJ010000238.1, from coordinate 1,540 downwards.
CGCACGTCCACCGGTGAGGACGTCATCGTGCTCGAGACCTTCCTCGAGCCGTCAGCCGGGACGAACCCGTACATGACCCAGCTGGCCCGCAACATGCCCGACGGCGTGCGGATCCTGACGTTCGGCTGGAGACGTGCACTTCTCGGACGTTACGACGTCCTGCACATCCACTTTCCCGAGCTGCTTCTCCGTGGGTCGACGCGTCCGCGGACGTACGCGCACCGTCTTCTGGCGGTGGTGCTGCTCCTTCGGTGCTGGTTGCGCCGCACAGCCGTCGTCCAGACTCTCCACAACCATCGCCCTCACGAGGACCGCGGCCCCGTGGAGCGGGTCCTCCTCCGGGCGATCCGGGCGCGGACGGACTGGTGGATCCTGATCAACACCGTCGACGCCGCCCCTCGGCCGGGCCGCGCCACGACGATCCTGCACGGCCACTACCGGGACTGGTTCGCCGGATGTCCGCGGCCTCCACGTTCGCCGGGGCGGCTCGCTTACGTCGGGATGATCCGCGAGTACAAGAACGTCCCGGCGCTGCTCGCCGTCTTCAGCCAGGTCGACGACGACAGCCTGTCGCTGGTCGTCGCCGGCCAGCCCCGCACCGACGACCTCACCTCCGCACTCTCACGAGCGGCCGCGCGTGACGGGCGCGTGAGGCTCGACCTCGCCTATGTCGACGACGACACCCTGGCGCGGACCGTGTCAGAAGCAGAGCTCGTAGTCCTGCCCTACACCGAGATGCGCAACTCGGGCGCCGCGCTCCTGGCGCTCTCGCTCGACCGGCCGGTGCTCGTGCCACGTGGCACGGAGAACGACGCGCTGGCCGCGGAGGTCGGCGAGGACTGGGTGCTGCGGTACGACGGCCCGCTGACCCGCGAGGTGATCACCGCCGCTGTCGACGTCGTCCGCCGTCCGCGAGCTGCCGACCGCCCGATGCTCGACGGGCGGGACTGGAAGACCGCGGGTCACCTTCACCGCGAGGCGTTCCGCGCGGCGCTCACCCGTCGCCGCCACCGCCGAGAGGACTCCACCACCAGATGAGCGTGTGGCGCGCAACCCTGAGCACGGCGGGGACCCGTGTCGGAGTCATGGCTGTCTCCGGACTCCTCGGCATCGTCACCAGCCGACTGATCCTTCAGTACTTCGGCGTCGAGGCCTACGCGCAGTACGGGCTGCTCAACGGTGTCCGGCTCCTCTTGCCCTTCGCCGACCTCGGCATCGGTGCCGTGATCATCAACGCGATCGCGCAGTCACCAGACGCACGGCGGGACCGCGAGGTGCTCGCGACGCTGACGACCGCGTTGCGCTACCTCACGATCTCCGGCGTGGTCATTACCGTCCTCAGCCTGCTGTTCCTCTCGCTCGGGTGGTGGCCGACGCTGTTGGGCGGCGCGCTCCTCCCGGGCGGGGACGTCGTCGCGATGCTCTGCCTTGCCGTGTTCGGTCTCTCCCTGCCCCTCGGGCTCGGTGTCCGGATCCTCATCGGGCTCGGCAAGAACTCGATGCAGACAGCCGTGCTGGGGCTCGCGTCGCCGCTGTTCCT
>NZ_JARBCJ010000237.1:0-4193 GCF_028803055.1 Mumia sp. | reverse complement strand
TTCTACCAGCGTGACGAGGTCGTCCGGCACGCCGACTTCGTTGGCGACTCCTTCCAGCTCGCGAACGCCGCGCTGACCCGCCCCGACGCCGAGGCGATCGTGTTCTGCGGGGTCCACTTCATGGCCGAGACCGCCGACATCCTCTCCGGTCCGCAGCAGGCCGTGATCCTCCCGAACCTCGCGGCCGGGTGCTCGATGGCCGACATGGCCGACATCGACTCCGTCGAGCAGGCGTGGGCCGAGCTCGAGGCGGTCTACGGGACCGAGCCTGACGCCGACGGCAGGCTCCCGGTGATCCCGGTGACCTACATGAACTCCTCGGCGGCCCTCAAGGGCTTCTGCGGCGACCGCGGCGGCATCGTGTGCACGTCGTCCAACGCCGAGACCGTGCTGCGGTGGGCGTTCGAGCGAGCGCAGCGTGTGCTCTTCTTCCCCGACCAGCACCTCGGTCGCAACACGGCGAAGGCGATGGGCGTGAGCCTCGACGCCATGCCCATGTGGAACCCGCGCAAGCCGCTCGGCGGCAACGACGAGCAGACGCTGCGGGACGCGAAGGTTCTGCTGTGGCACGGCTTCTGCTCGGTGCACAAGCGGTTCACCGTCGCTCAGATCGAGAGTGCGCGCGCAGCGCACCCGGACGTCCGCGTGGTCGTGCACCCGGAGTGCCCCATGCCGGTCGTCGACGCCGCCGACGAGGCAGGTTCCACCGACTACATCCGCAAGGCGGTGGAGTCTGCGCCGGCTGGGACGACGTTCGCGATCGGGACGGAGATCAACCTCGTCCAGCGGCTCGCCGTCGAGCACCCCGAGCACACGATCTTCTGCCTCGACCCGGTCGTGTGCCCCTGCTCCACGATGTACCGGATCCACCCCGGCTACCTCGCCTGGGTGCTCGACGGGCTCCTCGAAGGACGGGTCGAGAACCAGATCCAGGTCGACCCGCAGGTCGCCGACGGTGCCCGCGTCGCGCTCGAGCGCATGCTGGCCGCCCGCCCGCCGGAGCGGGCAGCATGACGAGCCGTGCTCGGCCCCGACGCCTCCGGGTGGTCGTGGTCGGCAGCGGGATCGCGGGGATGACGACCGCCGTCGAGGCGAGCGTTCACCACGACGTCGTCCTTCTCACCAAGGGAGCGCTGGGCGAGGCGACGACCCGGTACGCGCAGGGCGGGATCGCGGTCGTCCTCGACGCTACGGCGCGAGCGGGCGTCGAGGACTCCGTCGCGGCGCACGTCGCGGACACGGTGACCGCAGGTGCCGGACTGGTCGACCGTGCGTCGGCCGAGGTGGTGTGCGGTGAGGGACCCGACGCGGTCGCGGCGCTCATCCGGTGGGGCACCCGGTTCGACCGGCAGGACGGGCGACTCGCGCTCGGCCTGGAGGCGGCACACTCGGCGCCGCGGATCCTGCACGCCGACGGCGACGCGACCGGGGCCGAGATCGTCCGTGCGCTGTCCGCGAAGGTGCAGACGGGCGCGCTCGCCGTGCACGACCACGCCATGGTCACCGACCTCAGCCTCCGCGACGGCGCGGTCGTGGGCCTCACCTGGGTCGGCGCCCCGAGCGGGCGCCCCCGGACGCTCGAGGCGGATGCCGTGGTCCTCGCGACCGGGGGAGCCGGACAGCTCTACGCGCACACCACCAACCCCGTCGGCTCCACCGGTGACGGCCTGGCCCTCGCCCTGCGTGCGGGAGCGGTGGCGACGGACGTGGAGATGTACCAGTTCCACCCGACCCGCCTGGCCGTGCCCGGCGGGGGACTGATCTCGGAGGCCGTCCGGGGGGAGGGAGCCGTGCTCCGCGATCAGGCGGGGCGGCGGTTCATGCGTGACGTCCACCGCGACGCCGAGCTGGCACCGCGCGACGTCGTGGCCCGTGAGATCGCTCGGGTCATGCACGAGCAGGGCGGTGAGCCGGTCCTGCTCGATGCCACCGCCCTCGGTGCGGAGTTCCTCGCCCGACGCTTCCCGGGCCTCGACGCGCGCTGCCGCGCCCATGGGCTGCGCTGGGACGAGGGACCGATCCCCGTCACGCCCGCCGCGCACTACTTCATGGGCGGCATCCGGACCGACCTCGACGGGCGCACGAGCGTCCCCGGGTTGTACGCCGTCGGCGAGGCCGCGTGCACGGGCCTGCACGGCGCGAACCGTCTCGCCTCCAACTCGCTCCTCGAGGGCGCGGTGACCGCACGGCGTTGCGTGTCCGCGCTCCAGGAGCCCGGAGCGGCCGCGTGGGACGGTGAGCCCACCCCGTACGCCGCCGAGCCCGTCGGAGTGACGACCGGTGGGCACACCGCAGGCGCCCTGGACCGGGACGAGCTGCAGACGACGATGTGGGCCGCCGCGGGACTCGTCCGCGACGGCGACACCCTCCAGGCGGCGGCCGACGCCATCGCCGGGTGGTCCCCGACCGTCGACGGGACCACGGCGGCGTACGAGGACGCCAACCTGCTGGAGGTTGCGCGGGTGGTGGTGACGGCGGCGCTGGCCCGGGAGGAGTCGCGCGGCGCCCACTTCCGGTCCGACCGTCCCGACCGTGACCCCGCCTTCGACCGCCACCTGTCGTGGGTGCGGAAGGGAACACTCGCATGCTGACCGACACGCTCATCAGGTCAGGGGTGCAGGCAGCACTCCAGGAGGACTCGCCGTGGGGAGACCTCACGGGGGAGGTGCTGGTCCCGGCGGAGGCGGTCGCCACCGCGCGCATGGTGGCCCGGGAGGCCGGAGTGCTCTCCGGCGGACGGGTCGTCGACGTGGCCTTCACGACCGTCGACCCCGCCATCTCGGTCCGGCTCGAGCGGGCAGACGGTGACGCGCTCGAGCCGGGGACGGTCGTCGCGACCGTGGTAGGTCCCGCCCGGGGCGTCCTTCGCGCCGAGCGCGTCGCGCTGAACTTCGTCCAGCGGATGTCCGGCATCGCCACACAGACGCGCGCGTACGTCGAGGCCGTCGCCGGGACGGGTGTGCGCATCGTCGACACCCGCAAGACGACGCCGGGGTTGCGGGCGTTCGAGCGGTACGCCGTGCGGTGCGGCGGCGGGCACAACCACCGGTTCTCGCTGTCGGACGCCGTGATGGCCAAGGACAACCACCTCGCTGTCCTCGGCGACGACCCGGAGCGCATCACCTCGGCGCTGCGAGCCGCGCGAGAGGCGCTCCCGCACACGGTGCACCTCGAGGTCGAGGTCGACCGCCTGGACCAGCTCGATGCCGTCCTCGCGGCCGGTGTCGACACCGTGATGCTCGACAACTTCACGCTCGAGGACCTCCGTACCGGTGTCGAGAAGGTCGCCGGGCGGGCGCTGGTGGAGGCCAGCGGCGGCATCACGCTCCCTCGGGTCGGTGAGATCGCGCTGACCGGGGTCGACCTGATCTCGGTGGGGGCCCTCACGCACAGCGTCGCCGCGCTCGACCTGGGGCTCGACGTCGAGGTGGCGGTCTAGGGTGCGCTACCTCGACACGGCCGCGACCACGCCGGTTCGCCGCGAGGTGCTGGAGGCGATGTGGCCCTTCCTCACCGGCGAGTTCGGCAACCCGTCGAGCCGCCACGGTCTCGGAGACGTCGCGTCCCGGGCGCTGGAGCGCGCACGCGCGGACGTCGCCGCCGCGCTCGGTGCCCGGCCGGCGGAGATCGTGCTCACCTCCGGTGGGACGGAGGCCGACAACCTCGCGGTGAAGGGACTGGCACTGGCGAACCCGCGTGGGCGCCACCTCGTGACCACCCGGATCGAGCACCCTGCCGTGCTGGAGGCGTGCGACCACCTGGTCAGACTGCACGGGTTCCGGAGAGACCTGCTCGACGTCGACGGTGACGGCGTCGTCGACCTGACGCAGGCGGAACGACTGATCGGCGCCGAGACCACGTTGGTGTCGGTCATGCTCGCGAACAACGAGGTCGGGACGGTCCAGCCGGTCGCCGAGGTCGCCGCCCTGGCACGCGCACGGGGGGCGCTCGTGCACACCGATGCCGTCCAGGCCGTCGGGTCCGTCGTCGTGGATCCCACGCAGCTCGGCGTCGACGCCCTCTCGCTCAGCGGCCACAAGGTGGGTGCGCCGAAGGGGAGCGGGGCGCTGTGGGTCCGCCGAGGCGTGCCCTTGGAGCCGCTGATCCACGGGGGCGGCCAGGAGCGTGGACTTCGGTCGGGCACCGAGAACGTCGCCGCCGCCGTCGGTCTCGCCGCGGCGATCACGTCGGCG
>NZ_JARBCJ010000236.1:0-4223 GCF_028803055.1 Mumia sp. | reverse complement strand
CCAGGCCGTGCTGGCGCGGCTCCTCGCCGAGCACCGCCCCGAGGATGCCGTGCTGAGCGAGGAGGCGGCCGACGACTCGGCTCGCCGGTCGGCGCGCCGGGTGTGGATCATCGACCCGCTCGACGGCACCCGAGAGTTCTCCGAGCCGCCGCGCGACGACTGGGCCGTCCACGTCGCGCTGTGGGAGGACGGTGACCTGGTCGCGGGAGCGGTCGCGCAGCCCGCGCTCGGCGAGACCTTCAGCACCGCTCGTCCCGCGACGGTCCCGCCGCGTACCGACGGCCCGATGCGCATCGCGGTCAGCCGCAGCCGCCCGCCCGCCTTCGTCGACGCGCTGGCTGCGAAGACCGGTGCCCAGCTGGTGCCCATGGGGTCGGCGGGCGTCAAGGTCATGTCGGTGGTCCGGGATCTCGCCGACGTCTACGTCCACGCGGGCGGTCAGTACGAGTGGGACTCGGCGGCGCCGGTCGTCGTGGCGCGCGTAGCGGGCCTCTTCACGAGTCGCGCCGACGGCAGTGCTCTCGAGTACAACCGTGACAGCCCCTGGTTGCCCGACCTGCTGGTCTGCCGGCACGAGTTCGCCGACGAGGTCGCGGCGTTCGTGCGCGATCACGGCGACGATTCCTGACGTTCTCGCCGCCGAGACCGCCCGGCCACGTAGGCTTTCCGCAATGAGCCAGAGCCCCGACGAGCCCACGTCGACCACTGACGACGGTCGCACGAGCGGCGACGACCGCGCCGGTGGGGAGCCGTCGACGACGACTCGGCCACGGGGGCACCGGACGCTGCGTCGTGTGCTGATCGGCCTGGTCGCCTGCTTCCTGGTGCTCGCGCTCGCCCTCGCTGGTGGGGCCTGGTATCTCCAGGACCGTCTCGTCGACCAGGTCGACCGGGTTGACGACGCGTTCGCCGGGTTGACGGACCGGCCCGCCCCGGCGACAGGTGACGGCGTCAACGTCCTCTTGATGGGCACCGACCGGCGCTCGGACGAGCCGACGACCGGCAATGACGCGGCGGCGCCGACCTGGCTCCCGGGTGAGCAGCGTACGGACTCGCTGATGGTTCTTCACATCGACGGTGACCGTGAGGGCGCCTCGGTCGTCTCCATCCCGCGAGACTCGTGGGTCACCATCCCGGGGCACGGGGCCAACAAGATCAATGCCGCGTTCTCGTTCGCCGGCCCGTCGCTCGCGGTGGAGACGGTCGAGCAGCTGACCAACCTGCGGATGGACCACATCGCCATCATCGACTGGGACGGGTTCCGTGAGCTGACCGACGAGCTGGGGGGCGTCACCGTCACGGTGCCGGAGGACGTCTACGACTCGGCCCGCGACAAGACGTGGGAGGCCGGTGAGCGCCGGATGGACGGCGAGGAGGCGCTCCTCTACGTCCGACAGCGGTACGGACTGCCCGGCGGGGACTTCGACCGGATCAAGCGTCAGCAGAACGTGGTCCGGGCGCTCATGGGCCAGACCCTTTCGGGCGACACCCTGAGCAGCCCGACGAAGGCGTACGGCGTGCTGAGCGCCGTCACGAAGCACCTGACGGTCGACTCGGAGTGGAGCACCGGTGACATGCGAGGACTCGTGCTGTCGATGCGCAACCTCAGAGCCGGTGACGTCACGTTCACGACGGTCCCGGTGAAGGGCACGGGTCGCGAGGGCAAGCAGAGCGTGGTCCGGCTCGACCGCGACAAGGGTCGTGAGCTGTGGGGCGCCGTCTCCGAGGACCGGGCGCGGGAGTGGGTCGACGCGAACCCCGGAGCAGCACTCCCGGCGACGGTGAGCTGAAGGCACCGCCTTGTCGGGTTCTTCGTGAAATGTCCTGATCGGGTCCGTAGCGCGGTGTCAGCCTGACTCCGTTGTCCATCGGTCGATCTCGGCGGCCCCACACTGCATCGGGGGAACCACCATGAGACGCCTACCCGCAGTCGTCCTCGGCGCCGCCGCCGCACTCGGCCTGGCGCTGACGCTCGCACCGGCACAGGCCCACGGCGGCCACAGACCTGCCCCGCCGCCCGCACCGACCTCCCTGGCCGAGGGCCTCCTGACTCCGCTCAGCCTGGCCGTGGCGCAGGACGGCACGACGTACGTCACCCAGAACTTCGCCGGCACCCTGTCGCGGGTCTCGAGGCGCGGAGGCGCTCCGCGAGAGATCTACTCGTCCGGGGGGCCCGAGGTCGGCGGCGTCTCGGTGTCGGGCCGGACCGTCTACTTCGCTGAGACGGGGTTCTCGATGGACCCCGAGGTGCCCAGCGGCTTCACCGGCATCAAGGCGATCGATGCCCGCGGCAACGTCCGCGTGGTCGCCGACACCGGGACGTACGAGGAGAGGAACAACCCCGACGGCGACGTCGAGTACGGCGCTCGCGACATCAGCGACGAGTGCCTGGCTCAGGTGCCGACCGGACCCGAGTATCCGCCGATGATCTACACCGGTGACATCAACCCCCACCCGTACGCGACGCTCCCGGGCCCGCGCGGCACGGTCTACGTCGCCGATGCGGGCGCCAACAGCATCCAGCGCATCGACCGACGCGGGAGGGTCACGACGCTCGCGATCCTGCCGCCGGTCCCGGCGACGATCACGGCGGAGAACGCCGAGCAGTTCGGCCTCCCCGACTGCATCGTCGGGCTGGCCTACTGGGGCGACCCGGTGCCGACGGACCTGGAGTGGGGACCCGACGGATGGATCTACCTGACCCTGCTGCCTGGTGGGCTGGAGGCACCCGGCACCGCCGCGGTCTACAAGGTCCACCCCGGGAGTGGTCGGTTCAAGAAGGTCTCCGCGGGCTTCAGCACCGCGACCAACCTGGCTCTCACGCCGAAGGGTGACATCTACGTGACCGAGCTGTACGCCGGCCGGATCGCGCTCCTGAAGAGGGGTGCGCGGACGATCACCACTTTCGCCGAGGCGAACCTGCCGGCAGCGGTCGAGGTCGGGCCGCGCGGCCTGTACGCGACGACCAGTGCCTTGGTCGGCGCGCCGCAGGGTCCTGAGCCGCCGAGCGACCCACCAGGCGGCATGCTGGTCAAGTACCCCCTCCCTTGGGGGTACGGACACAACCACCGCTGAGGCGAGGCGCGGGGCGGTGCTCGCTCCGCCTCGGCCGCGGAAGGGAGCACTGTGCCACTACCGGAGATGCCACCGTCGGGCATGGCGTTCGCGCTCGAGATCGACGGGTTCCCGTCCTTCTCGATCGTGGAGATCATCGGCCTGAGGACCGAGCAGGACGTCGTCCGGCTCACGGAGTCGACCGCCGACGGGCGAGTCGTGGTCCGGCAGCGGCCTGGCCGCCCGCGCGGCGGAGAGTGCACCGTCACGAGACGCGTGACGGCGAGCGGCGACATTGACGCTTGGCTCGCCCAGGTCCGCGCCGATGCCGACGGGGCGCGGCGCAACGGCGTCGTGGTCCTCTATGACGCCGACCTCGTCCCCGTGAAGCGTTATCGGCTCGTCAACGTCTGGCCGCGAGCGCTGGCGGTCGTCGGTCTCGTCGCCGGCAACGTCGAGGGGCCCCTTGAGCACATCACCCTGGTCTACGACGCGATGGAGCCGGTCACCACCTAGGGCGAGCGGACTATCCTTGACCACCTATGCCCCTGCACGCCTTGGCCCAGGCCGTCGCCGCCGATCCCATCCTCGCCCGTACGGTCACCGACCGTCGTGCAGGCGTGACCGCGCTCGACCTCTCTGCCCCGCCGTCCCTCCGACCCTTCCTCGCCGCCGCCCTGGTGCCGGTGAGCTCCTGCGTGCTCGTCGTGACGGCGACCGCCCGGGACGCCGAGACCCTCACCGAGGAGATCGGCTCGCTGATCGGTCCCGAGAAGGTCACCGACTTCCCTGCGTGGGAGACGCTCCCGCACGAGCGGCTCTCGCCCCGCTCGGACACGGTCGGCCGCCGGCTCGCCGTCCTGCGGCGCCTCGTGCACCCGGGGGCGACGCCCGACGCCGGCGCGCTCGAGGTCGTCGTCGCTCCCATCCGATCGGTGCTCCAGCCCCAGGTCCGAGGTCTGGCCGACCTGGAGCCGGTCGAGCTGGGACGCGGCCAGGAGGCCGAGCTCGACGACGTCGTCCGCCGACTCGCCGACGCTGCGTACACCCGTGTCGACCTGGTGACCAAGCGTGGGGAGTTCGCCGTCCGCGGCGGCATCATCGACGTCTTCCCGCCGACCGAGGACCACCCGCTCCGCGTCGAGTTCTTCGGCGACGAGGTGGACGAG